>JAYEFV010000306.1:0-2791 GCA_034658755.1 Thermodesulfobacteriota bacterium
GACGGTTTCGTAAAAAGTTCAAATTCAAGGCGTGCAAATTTTGTAATCATGAGGCGTACTTTTCGTACGTTGAATGATTACGAAATGCAGCACAACGCAGAAGTTGGACTTTTTACGAGACCGTCAAAATATCTTTTCCGCATTTTTATTAATGCCGCATCTGAAAACAGTATTCAGAAAGACGGCGACTTTGCCAATATCCTTGTTTCCGGGGTTTGACTCCACTCCTGAACTGACATCCACGGCATGGGGCGAACTCACCTTTATTGCATGGGAAACATTTTCAGGGGAAAGACCTCCGGCAATGATCAGCGGATATTTTTCACCAAAGCTTTTGGCCTGATCCCAGTTCCATTCCAGCGCATTCCCTCCGGGAAGTTTGCCCTGTCCGCATTCCACCAGAAAAGCCGATGCCTGATAATTTTCAGCATCTTTTAAAGAGGGATTGCCGTCAACAAATAAAGCCTTTATCACCTGAAGGTTTTGGTTGCGAAGACGACGAACCAGCTCAGGGGATTCCTGACCGTGCAGCTGGACTGTAAAAAGATGACAGCGTTCAACATGATTCATGATGCTCGAAAACGTTTCATTGACAAACACACCCACGGTTTTTACGCGATCCGTCAATGCCAAGCAAATTTCTCCGGCCCGGTCTTCAGTCAGATGTCTCGGGCTTTTGGGATAAAAGACGCATCCAATGGCATCCGCCCCAAGGTCCGCACATTGCAGTGCTTGTTCGACCCGGGTCAGGCCGCATATCTTGACCTGTGGTATGTGCTTACTCAAATTTTGTACCCTTTACTTATTTTGCCCTGAAAAACCTGGTCCTTTGGGCCAGGTCAGAGTTCTCCGGCTCTGCCTTGGAGTTTTGTGTCTAAAATCACAAATTCCAAGCACCAAATTACAAATAAATCTCAAATTTCAAATTACAAATTCCAAAACGGTTCCCTCCGGGCCGTAGGCCCTATGGGCCGGAGGCAAAGCGATTGTTTTTTTTTGTTTGGGGTTTTGAATTTCGGTCATTGTTATTTATTTGTTTTTTGGGATTTGTTATTTGGAATTTCAATAAGTCAATGAACTTTCAATAAAGCAAATCCCCTCTGGGGATAACCAAAGCCTGGTCCTTGGGCCAGAATTTTTACTATAATAGATTGCTTTGATTTGATGCAAGACTTTTGTTTGTTTTTACGGTTGTTGGGTATGTTATGGTAAATCTTCTCCAAGGAGCGATTTGAGGAAAGCCTCTGGATTGTCCGCACGCACAAGGCTTTCACCGATCAAAAAATTCCATATTCCCGAATATATCATTTTCTCAATCTCTTTCCGTGACCGGATGCCGCTGGCAGCTACCGCCACCTGATTGGGTTCGAGAAGAGATTTCATGCGAATTGAGGTATGGATATCGGTCTCAAAAGATTGCAGATTACGGTTATTTATTCCGATAAGCCCGGCGCCCGCTCGGGTGGCCTTTTCGATGTCCTTTTCCGAATGAATTTCCACCAGGGCATCCATTTGAAGTTCGTTGCATAGGTTAAGATAATCTTTCAGCTGTTGTGGGTCAAGAATACGGGCAATCAACAAAAGGGCATCCGCCCCCATGACCGCAGACTCAAAAATCTGGTATGAGGAGATCAGAAAGTCTTTGCGAAGTACCGGAAGTGTCGTGCTTTCCCGGGCGCTTTTCAAGTCATGGATACTGCCCATAAAATGAGGCCGGTCGGTCAAAATGGACAGAGCCGACGCCCCTCCTTTTTGATATTCTACCGCATATGTGACCGGATTCAGGCCCGGACAAATGACCCCCTTAGAAGGGGAGGCCCGTTTTATTTCAGCAATGATATTTGCTCCGGATGGACCCGGCTGCGCAAGTTTTTGTAAAAAAGGGCGTTTTTTTCTCGGGATCAGTGCTTTTTCACGGAGGAGACGTTCCGGCAAACGGTGTTTTGCCGCCGCTATCTCTTGTTTTTTATCTTCAACAATTATTTGTAAAAAATCTTTTTTCATTATCTTATATCAATTTAACGTCTCGAGATTTCTACAACACCCTATTAATCCATTATTCCAACATTCCAATTGGGCCTGCCCGCTCGTGCCTTGCACTGGCAGGCGGGGCCAAGCCCCTAAGTTAGCCCGTTGTCCTGTTTTTCTTACGAAAGCACAAACCGGCAAATTCTTCAACTCGAAAAATTTATTTAAGTTTAGAAATATAAGTTCCGATAAAATCAGATAATGAAAAAAATACAGCCAAAAGGAGGTGAAAAAGGGCAAGGCTTAAACGGTTAATCATTTAATCAACAACCCGCCGGCAGGGAAGCCGGCAAAAAACAGATGTCAGATGTCAGAGATCAGTAGTCAGTAACAAATGACGAATGATCAGTGACTAATGACCAAAATTCAAGGAGGAATAAAACCATGGCAATGACAATTAATACCAATATCGCGGCCTTGAACGCCCAGAGAAACCTGGGGAGAACACAGGGCATGTTAAACCAATCCTTGCAGAGGCTTTCGTCCGGCCTGAGAATCAACAGCGCCAAGGACGACGCTGCCGGTCTCGCCATTTCTGCTCGGATGACATCCCAGGTCCGCGGTTTGAATCAGGCAGTGCGTAATGCCAACGATGGCATCTCCCTGGCCCAGACTGCTGAGGGTGCCATGCAGGAGTCTAATAGTATCTTGCAGCGTATGCGTGAGTTGGCAGTGCAATCAGCAAACGCTACTAACTCAGGGGCTGACAGGACAGCATTGGATGCTGAGGTTCAACAGCTCAAGGCAGAGCTTGATCGTATTG
>JAYEFV010000307.1:0-11145 GCA_034658755.1 Thermodesulfobacteriota bacterium
CTAGTTTTTTGGCCTTGTGGCGTTTATGAATATTTTTTTTCTTTTTGGCACGTCTTTGTTTTTTACTCTTTTTTGCCATTACAGGCATCTCCTTATTAGTTTATAATAATATTTCTAACTGCTTGAATTCACAATAGAAGGCGGACACTTTAAATCCCCTGACGCACATTAAAAATAGGCGCTTATACAACATATTGTGTTGTGCGGCTAAAATCCAGTTGTCGTAATAAATGGATTGGTTTCTGTGATACGTATCAAATATCTGCGGCATTAAAGGATTTTACAGCGTTGACATGGATAGCAGATCTCGCAACTACTACAGGGAATAAAAATCTCAGCTTTCTTTGTCTAAAAAAAATAAAAAGCAAACCAATGCCAATCGCCAGAAAAGGTAGACCATATTTTGGATATTTTTCTGGTGTCAGGTCAAGTAAATCCTATTTTTGGCAATTGTCAAAACGTTTCCGCCAAGGACAAATTATGTTCTCAGATAAAAGTCCAAATCCTTTTCAAGTGATTTTGGATCGATGTACTGTGCACCGACATTGCAATCGATGATCCATATTATTTTGATGAGTTTGTGGATTTCCGTTCTCATTGGATTGTCTAAAGTAAATTTCAATTCAACTGTATCACTTCTGGAAATATAATGTGGTTTAAGGCTTGCAAATCGGATTCCGCTCGCTGAAATATCTTCAATGATTATTTCTCCTTTTTCATCTCTTCCCTGGACAAAGTATTCACCATGGAGCCGGACTTTCTTACGGTAATGCTTTCGAAATTCCAAGGTGAGCCGAAAAACTTCGCCACATCGGCATTTGGCCTTTAGTTTTTTTTGAGTATTCTTGAAATTCGTTACATCTATATTTTTCTCAAATCCGCATTTGGGACAGATTATAGTTGCTTGGTTGGTATCGTCTACATAAACTGTTTTCATAAAGTTTTCTTTTTTTTCGCTGGTTTTAACCCGGACGTATCATCACGCTTGAAGTAGATTACGTGCCTGTATCTTGCATCAGCATCACATCAATATTATTGAAGAATTCGTTCTGAACATTCAATCGGTATTAGTTCAATTTTATCGATGATTTGTTTCCGAAATCGGCACCCCGGTTATTCCTTTTACATTACATTGTAGGAAAAATCTCAAGGGCGCAAGCGGGATTTTTCTTCACCCAACTTGCAAATGAACGAATCAGACTTGTGAGAAATGCCGGGTTCATATCCTTTCAAAATAAAATTTATGCCCCGCCTTTTAGCACATCAATCATCGTAAAGACTTTTCCTTTAGATCCTTGTTTTACCTTTTTAGCCAGATAAATCAGCGCATCAAGGGTTCCCATGGCATATACATCCCTGCCGTTAACATTGTGTGTGAATTCAAAATGGACCGTCTTGTCGTTTGAGTCAAGGCTGTAAGTGTGCCACCCATGTCCTGACAGGTATTCTTCGGGTATACCCAGAACATTTTTCTGGGTTTCGGGATCACGCTCTTTGGTAATTTCCTTTTCGGCAAAAGGTAACCCCAGGCTGTTGAAATAGCGTACCATTGCCTTAGCGGTTCCGCTGGTATCTGCCTTTCCTTTCTGATGGCTTTCTTTGATTTCAAGAGAATATCCTTTAAAAAGATCCGGGAATGTTTTAGCGGCATATTCCATCATGGCCTGAAAGCCGACGATCTGTTTGGCCATATTTGGTGCGATTACCGCAGAAATGGAAGAAGCTATGACAGTATCTTCAAGGAGCTGTCGGTCGCCGCCTGTTGTTCCCATGACAAAGGGAATCTCGTGTTTGCAGTAAAATTCGGCATTACCGTTTACGGCCGGAGGAAGAGAAAAGTCCACTTTAAGAAAGGGACCTTCCTTTTCTTTAATGGCCGAGATGGCTTGATCCCTGTCTTTCGGCTGAATGAGGCTGAAAGAAACAGAATCTATGATGGCCTCAGTTTCGGTAATTTCAGGTCCGGTCAATGATTGTGGAATCAGTTCAAACCGGCTGTCAGCAAGTGCATGACCGGCGATGTTGGAAGCCATATTTCCAGGCAAGCCGTTTACCATAATTTTTATATTGTTCATCTTGCACCTCCTATTTTCCTCACAATTGATTCTATCTTTGAAAATTTCCTGTTTTTAAGAGCTGAAAGATTATGTTTTAATGTTTGTATAGCATGAGGGATATATTTTTCAAAGTATCTTTTTCCTTTGATACGGCTAAGATAAGCGAAGGCCCCCAGTATTTGAAGGTTTCTTGTTATAGAACAATATTTATAACAGGCAAGAAAGTTATCCGGATCGATGTTCAGAAGGGATGGAAGCGTTTCACCGGAAAAATTAAGGAGTTGATTCCGCACCCAAGGAGACAACTCAACATAGGGATCGATTAGCAAAGATGCAAGGTCGTACTGGACCGGCCCTAACCGTCCCCCTTGAAAGTCAATAAAATAAAAACGATTATTTTTTACCATGATGTTTCGTGACTGCATGTCCCGGTGCATAAATCCGTTGACCGAAAATTCAAGAGCCTTGTCCGCAAGGGTTCTAAATTCATCTTCAAGATCTTTAAAGGAGATATTCATGCCAATGTATTTCCTTAAAAAAGCATCAACAAAGTACCGGCATTCTTTCTCGAGAATAAGATCCTGATTGTAATGAGAGGTTTGATATGTCCAGACCGGATCAAAGCCCTTTGCACCGGTTGCGGAAAGTTTTCCGAGAAGGCCTATGATTGATTTGTAGTATGAGATGATCTCCTCCGGGTTTTCGGTGTTCAGAACAAGGGTTTGAAGATTTACATCCCCCAGATCTTCCATGAACACAAGGCCTGAAAAAGTATCATGAAGATATATTTCCGGTACCGGTACATCCTTATCATGCAGATGACGGCCGATGGCAACAAATGAGTCTACTTCGCTGGTTGATTGGTTTTTTCTGATGTTGTGATCTGCCATGACCAGTGACCTGTTTCCCGAGGTTAGTCGGTACCAGTTTCTGTCAGACCCATCACCTTTGAGCTTGGCACGGAAGATCTTTTTGTCCGGCCAGCTCGGGAAAGCGTATTTGAAAGCTTCGGGCGCCATCTGTCCGAAAACCACCTGGTTGTACCTTTCCGGGGACCCGATATCTTTCCATTGGTATTCCTTTGCAATAAAAGCGCATACTTTTTTATTTTCTGATATCAGCTGCCGGTATATATCTATGCTGCTTGAAAATATATTATCAGGTATTAATTCAAGAATCTGTGGATCCAGAACCTGTATACCGGTAAAAGTAAGTTTTTCGGTTTCTCCGGGCCGATGAATATTCGAGACTGAAACAGAATGAGAGGGCAGGGGCGTCAAATCATGGAAATCTGTAATAACACCGTTCTTATTCACCGGCACACTGTTAAACTGTGGATCGTCATGAAGAACCAGAGTGACCGGATGACTATGATTTAAGTGAAAATCATAAACCTTTTTCAAATCTATATCGGTAAAAATGTCGCTGTTTATAACCATAAAGGGATTATCGTCCCAGAAGTCGGCAACATTTTTTATGGCTCCCCCTGTACCAAGGATTTCCGGTTCATAGCGGGTGATGACAGGGATTGCATATTTTTGTTGCAACAGATAGGAATCTATCTTTTTATAAAGATGATGGGTGTTGATGATAACCGCTTTACATCCTGCATTCTGCAGACTTAAGATAATGATATGGAGCAGTGGGCGCCCTGCAACAGGAAAAAGCGCTTTGGGTGTGTTTTTCGTAAAGGGAAGCAGGCGCGTGCCAAATCCTGCGGCAAGTATTAAGGCTTTCATTTACATAGTTGAGTGGTTCAGTGATTAAATGGTTGAGTTGTTTTCTATGGCAATTTTTTTTCAGCTACGAAGACACCAAGAAAGATTAATAAATTTATCCTTTGTGTCTTTGTGCCTTTGTGGCAAATCTTTTTGGTTACGGTTGATCCGGGTTAAGTTAAAGACAATTCAAATATTTTTGGATTGCATTGGCATAGAATTCTATCCTGTCCTTATTATCCGAATCTTTTACACCGTTGGTTGTAAAAAAATCTATTCCATTATTGTAGTTGACTATGGAAAGCGCTTCTTTTCGTTCGATTTCCTTCTTTTTATACATGCGATTTCCTATGGTTTCAATTTTTTTTATACGATCTTTTGTTTTAATGGAGTTTGAAGGGTGTTGTATGAAAAAATTTAATACGATCCAGTATGATTCAAAATAGGTTTTCAGGAAACTTGAAAACAATCTCAATTTTCTAAAACCGGAAGAGGTCAGATTATAGGTGTCAGGCAAGGTGGGATGAGGCATTAAAATGGTTTCATCGATAAATGCCTTTATGTTTTTACGAACAAAGGATTCCGTAGTTTTGTCAACATCATATGCGAATTCATATTTAAAGAAATATTGAAGGAACTCGTAGTCGGCGTGCAAATCGGAAGCCGAAAACAGAAAAGCGTCCTTAACAAGGATTGCAAGAGAGGTAATTGCCGCCGGAACAAAAAAGGCGATACAGTTGTTTTTGTAATATTCCAGGTTTGGGCGTTTGCTTTCGTTTACCCTTAACAGCGTATCGGCAAGACTGGCTTTCTTGTCTTTTGTAATACGTTCGATGAATTTTCTCTGGACATAAGTATCAAGTACATGCTCCACCGTATGAACATGATCGAGAAGAAGTGTATCGGCAAGTCTGGCTTTTTGTGAAAGCAGCAGGTTCATGTATGTTTCAACATGGGATATCAGGTGATCAAAAGAAAAACTTTTTTTTGAACAGTTCATGAGAGCAGCGGCAACAAGGGCGTGAGGCGTAACAACAGTAACCAAGTTAATGGCGTTTATAACCCTGTGACCCAGATTTCGACAGAAAATGTTAAACTCTTTGGATCCCATATCTTGAATCGGTGTGCCGTATTGCAACAGAAGTTCTTTTAAAGAGATCGGTTCATGAAACTGAATATAGATTCTTCCATACCTTTTTTTTAAAAATTTTCGTGCTTTAATGACTTGCAGCAGACTTTCAGGCTGTTTCTCTTTTCCTTCAATTTCATGAAGATACGAGCTTTCCTCCAATACCGTGTCATATCCTATAAAAATAGGTGCGAATATCATATCTTCACACGCTTTGTTTTTATAAGAATTGAGTAGGATCGAAAGGAGTCCAAGCTTGGGCAGAATCAATTTGCCGGTTCGGCTTCGACCGCCTTCAATGAAGAATTCTATGTTGAAACCTTCTGCGAGCAGATTGTGAATATATTCTGCAAAAACCTTCGAATAAAGGACCGCTCCTCTAAACGTTCGTCTTATGAAAAATGCGCCGCCGCTCCTGAATAGGGAGCCTATGGGCCAGAAAGAAAGATTTTTGCCGGCAGCAACGTGAGGACACGGCATATTGTTATGATACAAAAGATACGATAATATCAGGTAATCGATATGACTCTTGTGGCAGGGAATGAGGATTACAGGACCCTTCTGGGACATGCTTTTCACTCTGTTGAGGCCGTTTTTATCGACGGTTACCCCTTCAAACATCGTGTTCAGGACCCAGGTTATCAAGACCGAGTACAATTTTATTATGATCATACTGTAGTTGGCGGCAATCTCATCAAGAGAATCACTTGCCTTTTTTCGTACCTTTTGAATCGGGATATTGCGGGCTTTTGAATGATGTTCCATGAAGGTTTGAAGCCGTTCTTTTGTAAGGATATTTTCCTTCATTTCATGCCGTGTTTTCAAAACCGGTCCCGTGATACTTTGGCGATGACGATTGATTTGATTCAAGAGATTGCGTCTTAAGGCGAGAGTCTGATATTCGATGCTTTTTTCCCGGTTTTCCGCAAGTGCTAAAAAATTTTTGAGATTAACCGGTTCGGATATTTCCACGAAAACCCTGCCGGGATTTTTAAACAGCATCATCAGACGTCTTATTTTGCCGGGATTTTCTTTGGTACCGAATAGGATATCCATGATGTTCGGCATAGATCGATCCGGCTTTTTATCAAAGAACATAAGCTGAGGCACAAGAAAAATGGGGCGCTCAATCGATTTTTGCATTTCGATAAGATATTGAACAGGATCTTTTTTTGCTTTAATAAATCTTCGATGAAAACCTTTTTGTTCAACCAGAGAGAGTAATGCAGACTGGCCATTCGTAAGTGAATTCCTGATATATCCACTTCCATAAGGGTCAGGGAGTGCCAGGTTATGAAAGATGTAATCAAGGTATGAAAAAAAGGTTTTTAAAAAGCGTGATACGGGCTGCCATATAATTATGTTATAGTCAAAACCTATCTGAGGAAATGGAAGACCGTCCTGCTTGTAGCGGGTGTAATAAAAGAGGTATAGAAAGTAACTTTTAGGTTTCGTAACATATATAACAATTCCCTCTTTTTGAAGTTTATTTAGATTATGGGTTTGTTCCTTGGTAACCTTTATGCCGGAAAAGAAGAGTTTAAGAATAAAGGTTGATAACATACCGATATTATCGGGCAGTTGAAAAAAATAGTGATTGTGTTTATTCTCTGAGAAATCAACTTTCTTTTTTTTAAATTTAGTTTTAAATTTTTCAAGTTGTAATTTTGTCCATTTTAACATTGTTACAATCCAATTTTAACTTTATATACGAAAATTTTCAACTAACAGATATAAATTTTGATTGCAATCTTTTCTTTGGAGAAGTATGATTTTTAAAAAATATATTGTAAATATAGATTGTTATATTTTACAAAGCTGTTTCTTAAGGATAGTTTTTGATTAGAATATCAAGATTCTTATTTAAAAAATTAAGCTTGCGTTACAAAATAAGTTGTGCTAATTTGCAGATTCTTCTTTTGGGAAAAGTTTTTTTTAAATAACTTTAATTAAAATTAAAGGAGGATGATTTTTTATGAAAACATTAATTGGTGGGGCGGTCGGAGCTGTATTGGGTCTCATTGGCATGTCCATATGGTGGAAACCATTTTTGCAGCTTTTAGCCGGTGCTATCCCAGTGATGCTTCTGCTTGGCGGTGGTTTGGCTCTTTATCTGGGCTTTGACGAACTCAAGGATACCTGGAAGAAAGAGGATACAACAGTGGATACTCCAATCAAAACCGATGATACTGAAAAATACAAAGAAGAAATTGACGACTTGAAAAAAGAGATCGAAACTCTAAAAGCTGAAAAAGCATAATAAAAAGCTGATTCGAAAAAAGCTCGGTACTTGTTTGATGATAAAATGTGAGAAGGCAAATAAACGCATTGCATATTAATGCAAGGCGTTTATTGTCCTTCTCGGGAACCACCAGTTTTTTTTATGGCCGAAGTTGCCAGAAAATCTGCTCTTTCATTTCCCTCATGACCGGCATGCCCTTTAACTTTTATGAATTTCAGATCGTTGAATTTTAAAAGAATATTTTTTATGGATTTAATGATACCCTGATTTTTTCTTGCTTTCCAGCCCAGTGTCAGTACCCCGTATGCATACCTGCTGTCCGTAAAAATGCATACCGGAAGCCCGGTATTTTTTATGGCCAGAAGACCTGTTCGGATTGCTTCAAGCTCTGCGATGTTGTTGGTGGCAATACCGATATATTTTGATATCTCTTTTTCGTGTTTCCCAAAACGGAGTACAATCCCTATTCCCGATGGCCCTGGATTTCCAGAAGATGCCCCGTCCGTATAGATACATATGGAATCCTTGTATTCGGTACTATCCGGAAGCCCGGCTTTTATTTTAGGCCGGGTTTTCAGTTTTTTCGGAGGTTTTTTGGCCGATTTTTTATCTCTGGATCTTTTGGTTTCGAAATCGACCGAATTAATGGGGTTGATTTTTTTTGGGTTGACCCAGTACTCGTAGTCCTGACCGAGCTGGTACTTGATCAAAACCCTGCCGTTTTTGACAACAGGTCTTTGATCCCGGTCTGTGGCCAGCCAGACTTTATTTTTTTTAAACTGCATCCGCTTCCAGTTTATTTTGTCATCAGTCATTTATCATTGGACACTTTTCATTCGTCATTCGTCATTCGATATTCATCATTCATCACTTTTCACTGCCCCCCGATCTAATAATCAATAATCAATTGTTAATTATTAATTGTTAACCATTATTTATTCAACCCTGAACCCTGAACCCTGAACCTCTGAACCCCTAACCCGTGAGCGGTTACTCATTCGTAAAGGTGAAATTTCCGGCTTATTTCTATAAATCCATTAAGATCATCGAGCCAGGATTTTTCTATATTATTTATTTTATCAAGGTGTTCAATACGCTGTCGTATTTTCTTGTTACCGATTATGAGATCGATGGGATGTCTTTCAAATTCATACTCATAAGGTGGAAGCTTCCATCGGAACTGATCTTTGTGATGGAAAATCACAGCCTGAATCAGCTTTAGGGTTGTGCTATATGGTTTGAATTCATACGGGTCTGTTACATGGATCTGAAATCCTTTGCATAGCGTCCCTTTAAATTTGTTTGAAGTCGGCTCAAATACTACCGGTCTGAGCGTTGCACCCGGTAACCGGTTTTCACCCATATGTGACAGCAACAGCTTTGTATTGATAAACGGGGCGCCGAAAATTTCGAAGGGGCAGGTGGTTCCACGACCCTCAGAAACATTGGTTCCTTCCCACAATACCTGGCCGGTATACACCATGGCCGATACCGGTGATGGAATGTTGGGGGAGGGCGGTATCCAGGGAAGGCCTGTATCTTGGAAAAACATCTCTCTGTTCCAGCCGTTCATGGAGATAACTTCGAGATCACAGCCGATACCGTACTCATTGTTGAACAAAAGAGCAATCTCACCGATTGTAAGTCCGTGGCGCATGGGGATGGGGTATCTTCCGACAAAGGAACTGCATTCGGAAGTCAAGCAGTTTCCTTCCGTGATGCTGCCGGATATAGGATTTGGCCGGTCAAGGACCAAAACTTTTTTTTCGAATTCTTTTGCAGCCTCAAGACAATAGGACATGGTGTAAATAAAGGTGAAAACCCGTGTGCCCACATCCTGTAGATCGATGATAAGCACGTCGATGAAATCGAACATTTTTTTATCAGGGACGCGGGTTTTACTGTAAAGACTGAAAACAGGAATTTTTAATATCGGATCAGACATATCTTCCGACTCGATCATATTGTCCTGTTTTTCGGCAAAAAATCCGTGCTGAGGTGAGAATAATGCTTGAAGCCGACCCTGCAATTTCCTGTTGATCAATTCGCGGGCATGGCAAAAGTTTCTGTCAACTGAAGCAGGATTGCATAGAAGACCAATTCGTTTTCCGGACATCCATTTTGGAGGTGACTCGATAAATCTTTCAAGACCTGTTTGAACGTGCATAACATTACGCTCCTTAAATCATACAACCATCTGTAATATCTTATAATTATAGCAATATACTCTCACGGATCATATGGAATGTTGGAATAATGGCCTCCGGCTCGGAGAGAATATTGGGGAATAAAAGCGGATACAATTATTTTTTTAATTGATAAAATTCCTTTATAGTCATTATTTTTACCCAGTGAAACTTTTTTCTATTTCACCGGGGCCACAATTCCAGTATTCTCCCTCCATGGCCGGAGAAGCCAAGCCAACTCAGTTCAGTCTAACCCCCCTTTTATTAGGTATGAAAAATGATTTATGTCAAGTTGTATCTCCTTGTTTAATAAAGCGAAAATGATACGAAAGCCTAAAATATATTGATTTCGTTTGAGAATCTGGTATAAAATATATTGAGCGATTGTCGAGTTTATCGGAAATGCAGGAATATTGGGGTCAAAATGGAAGTTCTGTCAAGAAAAATAAGGGAGGTTGTGAATAAAGATTAATCTTAAGAGACTCATTATAACAGAAGTGTGTTCATAACAGGCTGAAAACGGTGTAATTTGGGTTTATTATTTAAAAAATGGCGGTTGACTTTCAATTATGATTATGGTTCATTATTAGCCTTAGCCCGTTTAGCTTTTTGAAAATATTATGGTTTCAGGAATTAAATTCTTACAATTTTTTGCCACAAAAAACACAAAATTTACAAATAAGGAACTATGAGGCCAATCATGAAAGCTTTGTGTATTATCGGAATATGCCTAATTCTATTTTCTACGCCGATTTTAGCTGAGAGCAAGTATATCAACGATACTATGAAAATAACAATGAGGACAGGACCGGGGAATGACCGAAAAATAATATCTATGCTCAGTATCGGTAAGAAGGTTGAGGTACTTGAGCCGGGTGATGACTGGACCCTGGTCAGGCTGGACAATGGAAAGGAAGGGTGGGTTTTAAGCCGTTTTCTTACAGATAAAATACCAAGCGATATTGATCTGGAAATACTGAAAAGCAAACATGAAGCCCTAATGGCTAACGCCTCGAAAATGCAGGAGGAAAATAGCTTGCTGAAGGCGGAAAATAAAAAGTTAAGCACGGAATTTGCCGTGATCACAACAAAACTTCAAAAGACCAGTAAAGATTATGAAGCCCTCAAAAGAGACTCGAAAGAATTTTTGAAGCTTCAGTCAAAATTTCAAGAATCGTCTTCAAAGCTTGCCGAACAGACAAAAAAAGCAGAAAAATTTGACGATGAATTAACAAAGCTTCTTTGGAATCAGAATATTAAATGGTTTTTGAGCGGTGCAGGCGTACTCATACTCGGTTTTATAATCGGTTTCAGTACTAAACGCCAGCGACGACGTTCATCTTTGCTATAAAAATTTTTTATAATTAAATTTGGAGGTTGTAAATGAATAAATTGGAACTTGTTGAGGCTCTCAGAGAGGAGGCAGGGATAACAAAAAACGAGGCGGAAGTGGTTGTGAATATGGTTTTTGATGAAATGGCAAACGCCATGGCAGATGGTGACAGAGTAGAAATTCGCGGGTTTTGCTCATTTTACGTTAAACAGTATAAGGCTTACACCGGCAGGAATCCGAAAACCGGTGAAAAAGTTGAGATTAAGCCAAAAAAACTTCCATTTTTCAAGTTTGGCAAGGAACTAAAAGAAAGGGTGGACAAATAAGCAGCGCAGGTAAAAGGATGTAATGCCCAATCAAGAACCTGACAAGAAATTAAAAATTGTACAGTAAAGAATTCAACCCACGTAAAAATAAAACTAAAGAATCTTTTAAAGAAAGAATCAAGTTTGTTCATAAGGATGTTTATACAAAAGCCTG
>JAYEFV010000308.1:0-2755 GCA_034658755.1 Thermodesulfobacteriota bacterium
AATATCTGATCATACGCACGTTGCAAAAAAGTAGAATATATGGCCACAACAGGTTTGAATCCTTCAGTGGCCAGACCTGCGGCAAAAGTTACAGCGTGTTGTTCGGCGATTCCCACATCAAAAAACCGGTCCGGATAGGCCTCGGCAAACTTTACAAGTCCTGTGCCTTCGGGCATGGCGGCGGTCACCGCAACGATTCTTTCATCCTTTTTTGCCATTTGGAATATGGTTTCGCCAAAAACCTGAGTGTATGTGGGAACGGAACATTCTTTGTTCAGACTTTCCCCCGTATCTGTATTAAAACATCCCACACCGTGAAAATAGACAGGATTTTTTTCCGCAGGGGAGTATCCTTTACCTTTTTGTGTTGATACATGAAGAAGAACCGGTTCGTTAAGGCACTTAATGTTATTAAGTATGTCGATAAGATGGTTCAGATTATGACCGTTTATTGGTCCAAAATATTCGAAGTTAAAGGCTTCAAACAATATCCCCGGAGTTATAAAAGTCTTGAAAGATTCTTTTGAACGCTTGGCAAATTGATAGATATCGTCACCGACTTTGGGCAAAGATTTAAGAAAGTCTTTAAGTTCTTTTTTTAAATCCTGTAAATATTTCGCGGAAAAGGTACGACTTAAAAAAGAGGATAG
Organism: Thermodesulfobacteriota bacterium; assembly: GCA_034658755.1. Classification (GTDB taxonomy): domain Bacteria; phylum Desulfobacterota; class Desulfobacteria; order Desulfobacterales; family UBA11574; genus S5133MH16. Next base: position 651 of record JAYEFV010000308.1, read on the forward strand.
GGCTCCTACATTGTGAGCAATCGACATATCATTGTCATTTAATATTACTATAATATTTTTGTTGATGTCGCCGGCCTGGTTAAGACCTTCATAGGCAAGCCCGGCGGTCATGGACCCATCCCCTATCACTGCGATAACCTTGGACTTTTCATTTTTTAAACGCTTGGCACACGCAATACCAAGACCGGCGGATATGGAGGTGCTGCTATGGCCGGTTGAAAATGCGTCGTAAGGACTTTCACTCATACGGGTAAACCCGCATATTCCGTCATGTTGGCGAAGCGTATGGAATCGTTCTCTGCGTCCTGTAAGAAGTTTATGAGCATAGGACTGATGTCCCACGTCCCAGATGATTTTATCAGAAGGAGCATTAAATACGTAGTGAATGGCGATCGCCAGTTCAACGACACCCAGACTCGGTGCAAGGTGGCCACCGTTTTTTGATACCACTTCAATAATAACTTTGCGAATCTCAGAAGCTAAAATCGGCAGTTCAGATCTTGACAGTGCTTTTAAATCTTCCGGGGAATTAATTCTTTCAAGAAAGCTCAAGGGTTGTGTACTCCTTCATCCGGTATATTGTTGTATGCTTATTTTTTTCTATCAATAATATAATGTGCGATAGCGCGAAGCGGATCAGATTTGTTATCAAAATAATCGAGTGCTTGCAAGGCGTTATTGACCAAATTTTTTGCAAATTCCTTTGATTTTTCAATTCCCAGTATAGAAGGGTAGGTGCTTTTTTTACGAACTTGATCGGTGCCGACATCTTTGCCCATAACAGCCGGATCACCTTCGACATTCAGGATATCATCAATGACCTGAAAGGCAAGTCCGATATTTTTTGCATAAATATCGAGCTGATCGATCTGCTCAACACTCCCGTTTCCCAAAATAGCCCCGGTATTTATTGATGCTTCAATGAGGGCACCTGTCTTTAAAGCGTGCATTTTTTCTAAATCTTTTAAACCGATCCGGTTGCCTTCGGCGGCAATGTCTTTTATCTGCCCTTCAATCATTCCTTTATATCCGGTAGCCTTTGCGATTATATTTATAACCAGGAGCAATTTAAAAGCGTTGTTAATATTGTTATGCTCGATTGATGAAAGGATTTCAAAAGCCAGCGTCAGCAGGGCATCACCTGCCAGAATTGCTGTGGCTTCATCAAATGCAATATGACACGTTGGCTTGCCCCTTCGCAGATCGTCGTTGTCCATTGCAGGAAGATCATCATGAATTAAAGAGTAAGTATGAATCATTTCAAGAGCACAGGCAACCATTATAACATCTTCAGTCTGACCACCAACAGCCTGGGAAGCAGCTATGCAAAGGATCGGTCTTATGCGTTTTCCTTCGGCCATAAGAGAATGCCTCATTGCGCTGACTACCACGCTGGAATTAGTCGTCTGGTCTATTATTTTATCAATTGCCAGGTCTATCTGTTTTCGTTTAGAAAGAAGATATGAATTCAAATCAAAACTATGCATCTTCCGGTTCACTTTCAGAGATAAATGGTTTTTCAAATAGATTCCCGGTTTGGTCTTTTAGTAAAATGGTAATTCTTTTTTCTGTTTCATCTAGCTTTTCGGAACAGAATTTTGAGAGTTTAACCCCTTCTTCGAACTTTTTGACCGCATCTTCAAGCGGCTGATCTCCGGATTCAAGCTGCTGAACGATCATTTCAAGTTTTTCCATCGCTTTTTCAAATGTCTGTTTTGCCATAATGTTACTTCCTTTTTACTCTGCAAATTAATGAACCTTTGGCAACCATGACTTCAAGATCCTGACCAATGTCTACCTGCTGGGGGTTTCGGACAATAACATACTCTGGAATAGTTCTGGTGATACTATACCCTCTATCCAGAATAGCATTGGGGCTTAGAGCATTTAAACTTGCATCAAGTTCTCGAAGCAAGAATTGTTTTTTATTTAAAATAATACTTATATAAGTTAGTAGTTTATTATAGTTTTGATCAAGTTTTTCATTAGCTTTATTTGTATAGATTAAGGGATTGTGCGAGTTAAGTTTGTCAAACCGCCATTCAAGCCGTTCATGCTGTTGAATGATATTTTTTTTAAATGTCCGGATAAGTCGTGAAAGCAGA
>JAYEFV010000309.1:0-11031 GCA_034658755.1 Thermodesulfobacteriota bacterium
ACTGCCGTACGTAAAGGTAACGAGTATATTTTAAACGGTTTAAAACGGTTTACGACATCGGGCAAAAATTCCGGGCTGACTATTGTCACAGCCATAACAGATGAAACCAAACGTCACCAAGGTATCAGTGCATTTCTGGTTGAAAAAAAAACGCCGGGGTTCATTGTGGGAGACAAAGAAGATAAAATGGGGCTATGTGCTTCCGACACAACGGATCTTATCTTTAACGATTGTAAGGTGCCTGCTGAGAACATGCTCGGAAATAAAGGCGACGGCTTTAAGATTGCCATGAAAGCGCTTGACGGAGGACGCATCGGTATCGCGGCTCAGTCGGTGGGTGTGGCCCGGGCGGCATTCGATGCCGCCGTCAAATATGCCAAAAAAAGGAAGCAATTCGGCCAGATGATTTCCAAATTTCAGGGCCTGCGATGGATGATTGCGGATATGGCCACGGAAATAGAGGCGGCCCGGCAATTGATGCTTTCTGCTGCGGCTATGAAAGATCGCGGCGAAAAATTTACGGCCCAGGCATCCATGGCCAAGCTTTTTGCTTCTGAGATGGTTAACCGGGTCACTGCAAAAGCGTTGCAGATACATGGCGGTTACGGGTTCATCAAAGACTATCCGGTTGAGCGATTTTACAGGGATGCCAGGGTGTTTACAATTTACGAAGGGACTTCGGAAATACAACGGATAGTCATATCCAACCATATATTAAAGGATAAGCGCCGCCCCTGAGATTATTTTTTGACAAGATTAACCGGATCAATTAATTTTAGACAAAAATTTTAGATGCTCGGTCGATATCTTCGGGACAAAATACAAAAAGGCATTTTTCATCCGGTGACGAAACCGTTCCGTAAACATAATTAATGTTAATCCCTTCATCTCCGAACTTATTTGCCACGGCAGCCAGTGAACCCGGTTTGTTTTCAAGTTCTAGAGTTATGACCGGCATGGTATCAAAAATAAAATCATTTTTTGACAGCAGATTGACCGCTTTGTCGGTCTGGTCAACCAGCAGCCGGATCAGGGCAAACTCGGCCGAGTCTTTTCGCATTGAGTTATAGCTGGCCACGGAAGCAATCCGCTTTAATGATTTCCCCCTGGCCTCAAAAAGCTTCTTCACATAGCTCGATGCGTCCTGTATGGTAAGAGCGTCAATATTGACACTTTCATTTGAAAACAGCGACGCCAGCCTCCCAAGCTCTCCGGGAACATTTTTAAGAAAAAGTGATATTTCCGTTCTAACCATGTGTTACTCCTGTCTTTAGAATTAAATAAAAATATTCCAGCTTCAATAAATTTTCATAAGCAAAATAGAAATTTAAGTCAATATCCATGATTACAAATAACCGGGGTTTCGGAAAAAATATTTTGCCCGTGTTCCTGAATATAACTCAATGCCTTGAAATCAACAGTAATGATTATGTCAATCTTCCGTTTCGAATTAAGGTTAGTATATTGTATAAGCTGCAAAAATGTGATAACCTTTTATTATGGTTAAGTTCATACCGGCAAAGTTGGTGGTTTAAGGTAAGGACTTAGGGCCTTCGCCCCAACTGGAATAATGGAATGATGGTTTATCGGAAACGTATATAAAATTTATTTTTACATATAGTTATTGAAAATCCAAGATGTTAGGTTCAAGAGGAAAAAGCAAAATTAAAATACACTAAAATTTGCATAACGGAGAGGAGAGATCAATGAAAAAAATAAAATTATTCCTTGTTGCGCTGACAATTGTCGTGTTGGCAACCCCCTCTTTTAAAGACATTTGCAGGGCGGCAGAAGTTACGAAAATTAACGGACCAAAAGGGCAAATTTCTATCAATGAAGGAAAGGATGCCGGATTTATATTTGATGCAAAAGTGTGCTTTTATTCATCTTCTAGCAAAGAACTTATCTGTGGCAAGGTTCTGAGAACGACAGATTCTTGGGCTATTGTGAAAATAAAAAATAGACGAGAAACAAAAAAAATTGACATAGGAGCGAAAGCAATGCTCCGTGTTGAAGAAGAAAGTGAAGAGTAAAAGGTTCATTTGCAAACGACCCATATGGAAAAAGTTCGTTCGGGCACTAATGAGCCCCTCTGAGCAACCCCTTAAGATGCCTGAAATAATGATCCGTATACTGCATATTCAATACCCAAAGATTATATAATTTCTCATAAGGTATGGAATGGTTTTCAGCATATTCAACAGGATAAAGAAGTACCGGTATTTCATTCTGCTCAAATTTTGTAGAGAGTTCAGAAACCATTAAATGGAAAATTTCCTTGGTAAAATCATCCGAATCAACAACAATAACCTGAATATTACTGGTCAGATCAGCAAGGTTTAGACCGATATCTGAAATATTTATCATAACGACCGCTTTGAGCCTGCCGTCTTTTTTCAGTGAATAAAGGTGTCTTTCCCTTTTTAAACCCAATTTTTGATATTCTTTTGAGAGTTCATCGAGATTTCCCGAACTCTGTTCGAGTTCCAGGGCATTCAACATAAGGCCACCTGACGAATGCTCATAAAAATTTTTCAGCTCCAAGAGATCTTCAGGCTGGGTTTTAATTAATCTCCATGGCTCCGACAACTTCAATTCACTATTAAATATTTTCTGATAATGAAAATAGGCGAAGATATCGAGTGAGCAACCTTTTGGATCTTTTGTGTTTCCGGTTACACCTCCAAATACACGGTTGGGAAATTTATTTTCAGGTCTGAAATAACAGAAAACAAAATTCATTTTGATTGAACCAAGCCGATGGGAATCATTTATAAACCGGCCAACCTGATCCAGCACAACCACGCCGGCCCTGCGTGAGACTGAGCGGTCTGCAGCATGATGATGGATTAACCATGCATTTTCATAAAAACGAAGCATGGCCATATGGCCGAGAATACGACTTTTATCTTGATAAACAAAATGCTTGGCTATTTTTGGGTTCTTTGTGTAGAGTTTTTTATAAGTCTCTTTAATTTTATCTTTATTTGCTTGAAGAAATGCATATTTCTTTGGATAAATAAAACCTGATTTAAAAAAGAAGTTCCAAAGGTCGTCCATATCTACGATGTTGCAAATGTAAGAACTCCTGTTTTTTGCCTGATGGAGCAACGCTGAAAGTCTGCCGTGGTCTTCAAATTCCATGTCGAGTATGGCCAGACCGTATTTCGCCCAATTGTTTTTCTTTTCTTCACCCACAATTTTTTTATAAACAACCTGGGCTTTACATTTGATATTAAAGCTGTTTGCAAAGTTTATTTCCAATTCAGGTATGATCAGGCCCGGAAAAAGAATAGCATTATATGTATCTTCTTCCACCGAAAAACCTGACCCGGAAATATCAAATATTTTAAGATTGTTATTTTTTTTTGTAAAAGGGTGCCTAAAAATAATATTGGGTGACGGGACCAGTTCCTGGCGTGTACTCCGGAATTCTTTTTGTTTAAACCTTCGAATCTGAAGGCTTAACGGTTCAAAAACGTATTCTCTCTTTTTTTGACCAAAGTTTTGCTTTACTATCCTGCATTCTCCTGAATACAGCGTTTCATGTTCGTCGGAAAAGATCAGATTTACCGGGGATTCTGAATCAATCCATTGGAATGTCTGAGGAAGTACCGCCCTTATTTCAACATGGAAGGAACCCGCGTTGAAATCAATAAGGTCACCATTAAAAAGGACACTGTTTTGAATCAACTGAGCCTTTATACCTTTACATAAATGCCTTCTTTGTTTCCGGGAATCGACTTCATAACAGGTTTCCGGAAGAATGAGATTGATCCCTTTTTCTGTTATGCTGATATCATCTGGTTTTATCAATAAAAGTTTTTTATCACAAGGAACGAGAATCTCCTTGAATTTATAAGAAATTAACTTTTGTTGAAGTTTGTCGGGCTCTGCCCAAATACACTCTAACTTATCCCCAAGGCAAGGAAGCGGTTTTGCTCTTTGGGAAATAATCTGGTCATATTTGACATGTTTGAAATTTATTAGAATGGAACCGTCTTGGAAATTAAGATAATTCAGTATGTTGATCAGATCTTCTTTGCGAAGCTCTTTTTCTTTTTTTAGGTATTCGTCTTCTGTGCCTTCTTCGATCAATCGAGAAAATTTGTCCTCGTTCTCCATTATTTTAGCACGTCCTTATACGTTGATGGTCTTGTAAAAAGTCAAAAAATAACTTTTTACAAACGGTTTTATATAAGAATCTGTTCTTTGATTTAAGAGCATAACAAACCATATGTTGTATGTCAATCATCAAAAAGCAACTACATATAGTATTGCTGTGGTGCCTATTGGCTCGAAAATATTTCGCCCGGATTTATCACGAAATCACGAGTAGGAATATCGGTCCATGCTATATGCGTGGTTTCCGGTACGTATTCGCTGATACTGATATGCTATCATATAAGCAAAAGCCATGCCTAACTATAACCATTTGATAATATATATATTACAGATAGTTATAAGAATATTGAAGGAGACATTTTAAAGAATTGTGTAATAAACTACACTATAAATATGTAATGTATTACACAATTTATTTTGAACAACAAATAATTAAACTTTTTTTATAATTGACTAGATGACCAATTTTGGTAAGATAATAAATTTGTCAGATCGAATAAATATTAGGCGGTTCGGATCACCAGGGTCGGGATTCAGATATGAACGAAATACATGAGCAAAAATTTATAGATATTGCTATCTTGGATAATATAATAGAGGCTCAGTTTATCCAATCAATCTTGAACGAACAAAACATACCACACTTGGTTCACTCATTTCATGATACCGCTTATGACGGATTATTCCAAGTTCAAATGGGGTGGGGAAAGCTCTGTGCGCCTTTTTCATACAAACAGGAAATAATTGAAATTTTAAACGACGTCAGATCAAAAAATTTCGATAACCAAGAATGATAAATTCGTAAAAAGTCCATTATACTCACCGTGAACGCTTATCAAAAGGAGGTTAAACCATGTCTGGAAATAGAGCCGTTACATCAAAGGATTTTGAAGAAGCGCTCAAAATAGGCCGCCCGCCTAACGTGAAAAAGCTTTTTCCTAATTCTAAAGCCCTGATCGTTAGTGGAAAATTCATCGACCGGGCCATGCTTGCCAAAGGAAATGCCATAGCCATGGCTGCCAACGGTCGAAACAATTTTGTGATTCGAGGTGCTCTCCAGGCTGCTCAGAGGGCTAATTCCGCCATCATCATAGAGATCGCCAGGTCCGAAGGCGGCGCCAGTCCCTATTGTGCGGTCAATTACTGGAATATTTCCCGGCAGGTCGATGCACTCTGCAACGAACTTGGTATTACTATTCCGGTGGCAATACACGCCGACCATTATGGGATTAAGAAAGCACAGGATATAAATGGGGCCAAAATCGAGATACCCACGCTGTTTGAGGCCGGAATGACCTCCATTGCCATTGACGCATCCCATCTCCCCGATGATCAGAACCTGCTTGCCAACTTGGAATTGAATCCTTTTGTTCCTGAATGGGCAGGCCTTGAAACTGAAGTTGGTGAAATCAAAGGAAAAGAAGGGCTCTCAACCGTAGAAGAAGCTCTTTTTCTGATACAGGGTTTGAACGCCCATGATATCTTTCCGGACTGGATCGCCTTAAACAACGGAACAACCCACGGCATTGAGGCAAGCGGTCAGGGGATACAGGTCGGTTTAACCGTTGAAATCCATCAGGCGCTGGCAAAATATAAGATTTCCGGTGCCCAGCACGGCACATCAGGAAACAACTCGGATAGATTAAGAGAAATAGCAACAAACACCAGAACGACCAAAGCCAATGTAGCCACGGCCCTTCAGATGATTTCTTGGGGTCTGGAAGTCAATGACTATGGCAATGCCATCCTTGATGACAACGGCAACTTTATCAAGCTTAAGGATCACGGCGTCACCCAAGAAATGTGGGCGGAAATGGTCGCTTACGCACAGGCTCATGAGCTAAAGGGAGGAAATTATAAAAAACTCAACCTACCGTTTGAAAATAAACTTCTGGGACAACCCCAAACCATCAGGAACCGGATGGTCAATAGAGTTGAGGAATTTGTTTATAACATGCTGATTAACGTTTTTAACGCCCAGGATACAGCATCATTTGCCATCAAGGGCATCCTTGAGGCCGGCACCTATAACCCGGGACCCAAGGCCGTCAAAATTGAAGATCCTGCTGAATGGACGCCGGAAAAAATTGTCAAGCGAGCAACATCTATCACTTCTGATAAAGGGGCTGAGGGGGATTTTGACGATTAACCCGAATTTCTCATAATGATGCAGAAAAAAACGTTTTGTCATTATTGCGGCACACGGCTCACGGAAAAGATTTGCGAAGGCAGTCTCCGACTTTTCTGTGAGCACTGTGATGAACCTATTTATGAAAACCCCATACCTGCCACATGTCTTGTTGTCGTGGACAACAGTGACAGGGTTCTTCTCGTAAAACGAAGTGTAGAGCCCAAAAAAGGGTTCTGGTGTCTTCCGGGTGGGTTTATGGAGCTGGGTGAATCCCCTGAAAAAGCGGCCTTAAGAGAGCTTGAAGAAGAAACAGGGCTTTCGGGCCGGATTGAGATGCTCCTCGGAGTGTCCTCAAATCCCAGTGCCCAGTATCATACGGTCCTCATGGTCGGCTATCTTATTAGACAGTATAACGGCACTCTTATGGCCGGCGATGATGCGGATGATGCGGTCTATTTTCATTATACCGAACTACCGGAAATAGCCTTTGAAAGCCACGCAAGATTCATCAGAATGTATTACGCCTCTTACGCTGTTTGATTTCTTCTACCCCAAATTTGATGAACTCGTAACAAGTCCGATTTAGACGGTTTCGTAAAAAGTTCAAATTCAAGGCGTGCAAATTTTGTAATCATGAGGCGTACTTTTCGTACGTTGAATGATTACGAAATGCAGCACAACGCAGAAGTTGGACTTTTTACGAGACCGTCAAATTTGCCTTGGCTTCCTCCCACAATTCGTCCTTCTCCACCTGAGGAACCGATTCTATGTTTCTTCGACTCTCTGTAATCAGCTTTTCCATATACTTAAAGCGCTTTTCAAATTTTTTTATTGAATTTCTTAATGCTGTTTCTGGATGAATGTGTGCAAACCGGGCAACATTTACGAGTGTGAAAAGCACATCTCCAAATTCTAAGACCAAAAGATCTTGATCTTTTGGAGACCGATTCTCCCTTTTCAACACGGTTTTCAATTCAGACCATTCTTCTTCGACTTTTTGCATGACACCTGAAATATCATTCCAGTCAAATCCTGTTTTAGCCGCACGCTCGGAAACTCTGTAAGCACGCATCAGGGCTGGGAACCCGACCGGTACTGAATCTAGAATCGAAGCGTTTTTAGCAAGGCTTTTTTCTTCCTTCTTTATCTGATGCCACCGCGCCCTCACCTCTTCAACACTGTCAACTCTCTCGTTACCAAAAACATGGGGATGGCGACGAGTCATCTTCTCAACATTGAAATCAATGACATCCTTGATATCAAAATGGCCCATTTCCCGAAACAGTCCGGATAGAAAGAGGATATGAAACAATACATCACCAAGCTCTTCACAGACGCCGTCAGGGTCTTTTGATTCAATGGCATCAACAAGTTCGTATACCTCTTCTAACAGATAAACCGCTATGGTCCCGGGTGTCTGCTTTCTGTCCCAGGGGCATCCATTTTCACCCCTTAATATCTCAATTAAATCGATTATGGAATTTATTTCCATGTGGCCTCGTCCCCGCTGAATAAATTCTATTTATTTTTCTTCCACGCCCTTTTTATCGTCTCTATCTTGGCTGAAAAAGCATGTTTCATATCGTTGGAGACAACTTTGGCTATCTCCTCAGAGACCAGCGTCACATAAGGAGAAAGCAGGGAATCTTTGATGACAGGTGTACCCTTGGGGAGAAAAGCGGTAAGTGCAATTAATAGAACTGAGACAATCAGTATCCCTTTCATGGCACCGAATACAGACCCTAAAATACGATCAAGCCAACTCAAAAATGCTATTTTGAGCAGGTAATTTATGATGACACCCAGGATGCTGATAATAATGAAAACGCCACAAAAAATGATCAAAAAGCTCAATATGTTAAGGTATCCGGTGTTGGTAATCCATTTTGATAAAGGCTTTGCAACCAGCATGTAATAGGTAAAAGCAGCATAGAATCCGCCTAATACGCCAATTATGGAAGATAATTCCTTGATAAGCCCTCTGAAAACACCTCTTATCAAGCAATAGCTTAAAATTACTATAACTATTATATCAAAAAAATTCACAGCAACCTTTATATCATTTTATAATGCTATTGTGTTGAAATATAACAGAATATCTTGAAAAATTACAAAAAGATAAATAAAATCAAAAAGATAAAACTTGTTATAATTTCATGGACGCAAATTAACAAAGCATATATTTCGAGTCAAGGTATTTTTCTTTTTCTCTTGTGTCTTAAATTGTAGTTTGCAATAGTTAAAAAAACTATGGTATGAGAAAGCTTTAAAATATGCGTCAAACATGGCATCGGCTCAACTTTTAGATATGGATGAAATCACCGAAAATAATCGGATCAGATTGACCTTTTTAGACATAGATCTGGCAAGGCAACTTTTCGGAGAACATAACAGTAACCTTAAAAGAATTGCAGACACAATAGACGTGTCTATCCATGCCAGAGGTAATACTGTATTTATTCAGGGGGATACCGTTACAAGAAGCCTTGCCAAAAATATACTCAAACAACTTTACGGCCTGTTAAAAGATAAATATCCAATTTATCCAAACGATATTGATTATGCAGTCAGGATTCTAAGCGGAGATGACCGTATTAAACTCAAAGATATTTTTCTAAATACGGTCTACATTACTTCAAAAAAGCGTAATGTAATTCCCAAAAGCCTTGCCCAAAAAGAATATATAGATGCCATCCGCACATCTGATATGGTCTTCGGTATCGGCCCCGCAGGTACAGGCAAAACCTATCTTGCTATGGCCATGGCGGTCGCAGCACTTTCAAAAGAGCTGGTTAACCGTATAATTCTCACCCGGCCTGCGGTGGAAGCCGGGGAAGCGCTCGGATTTCTGCCCGGAGATCTTGCGGAAAAAGTGGATCCGTATTTAAGACCTCTTTATGACGCGCTTCATGATATGATGCGATTTGAAAAAGTGTCGAATCTAATAGATCAAGGCGTTATAGAAGTGGCGCCTCTTGCTTTCATGCGAGGCAGAACCCTAAACGATTCTTTCATTATTTTAGATGAAGCCCAAAATACAACTTCTGAACAGATGAAAATGTTCCTGACCCGGATAGGATTTAGCTCCAAAGCGGTTATCACAGGAGACATAACTCAGATCGACCTTCCTGTTGAGAAACCTTCGGGGCTTATTGAAGTAAAAAATATCCTGCAGGGAATAGACGGAATAAAATTCGTCTTTTTTTCAAAAAAAGATGTGGTACGACATAAATTGGTCCAGAAAATTATCAAAGCATATGAAGATCTGGATGCCGGCAGAAAGAATAATTATAATTCGCAATGAAAATTGAAAAAGACAAAATATCCTTAAAAATGTTTTTTGGAACCAGCGACCATGTTCGATGGAGTATTCTCTTCGGTGTCACAATATTTTTCACCATTTTCCTTTATCCCAACCTTATTATCAAAAAGCATTCTTACAAATTAGGTGATGTCGCTGCAAGTAATATCAAGGCCACAAAAGATTTTTTAATAGAAGACAGGGATGCCACGGAAGCCAACCGAAGTGGGGCTGTGGAAAAGGTTTTAACCTTTTACGACCATGACGTAACTCTATCCTCAACAATTAACCAGAATGTAAAAATAGCCTTTAAAGATATTCGAATGGTTTTTAACGCTGAAAAAAATCAAAATAAGATTGCACGAAAACCATCAAAAACCGCTTCAACCGGTACATTTAAGAGAGCAATGTCCGTCCATGACCTTATATGGCAAAAGAAAGTCAATTTTGAAGAAAAAATCGGTATTTCTGTGAGTGACGGCGCTTATAAAATCCTCGAAAAAGAAGCTTTTCTCCCAGAAATTGCAAATCTTATTTGCAGCATTTTAAAAGAAATATTGGATAACGGTGTGGTCACAAACAAAGAGCTTCTCTTAAAAGAAACCGATAAAGGGATAATTTTAAGGGATATCACGACCAAAAAAGAACTGGTTATTCATAAATTAAAACATTTTTACGGTCTCGACCAGGCCAAAACCATGGTCAAAATTATCGGTCAACCCTTTCTCGAAAACATTGATTATACCCTGCGAAATATGATTGTAGATTTTGCACAAAGGCTTATCCAGCCCAATATCACCCTAAACAGAAGTGAAACCGAGGAACGGAAAAAAAAGGCCGATGCAGAAATCAAGCCGGTATTTCACAAGATAAAAGCAGGGGAAATGCTGTTGCGCGAAGGAGAAAGAGTTACAAAAGTCCAGCTTTTAAAACTCAAAGCCTATGAGGAAGGAATAAGAAATGAACAGATTTTATCAAGTTCCATTGGATCCGCACTGATAATTCTGTGCATTCTGATGACTACCTATATGCTTTATATACATCGTCAAAGTCAAACCGATCTTAGCAACAACAAAAATTTACTCTTTATGGCCAGCGTCCTCGTAACTTTTTTTTTCATTGCCAGAATATCAGCATCTTTGGCTGAATCTATGGCCCATTATACCTCTTTCCCCATATCAGCAGCATCAAGCTCTTATGGTATTCCCCTTGCTGCAGGCGCCATGGCCATCTGCCTGTTTTTAGGCCTTGAACTGGCTATTCCCATGGCCATGCTCATTGCAATCGGCACAGCCATCATTTTTAAAAACAGATTTGATATTTTTCTTTACTTCCTGATCAACAGCTCAATGGCGGCATTCTGGATGCAGAACTGCCGGGAACGCAAAGTATTTATAAAAGCCGGTCTAAAACTCGGATTATTGAATGTCATACTTGTTACGGTTATAGACACTTACTTAGGAGGTTCTTCCAT
>JAYEFV010000310.1:0-10972 GCA_034658755.1 Thermodesulfobacteriota bacterium
TAAAATCCTTTCTCGAAAACTGGACGGAAGGGTCAATTCCTTACAACACCCGATGGACCGCCATAAAGCTTTTGGAAGACGACAAAATCGTTCAAAAACGTGTCCTCAACAAGGCCGGAAAAAACAGCCAAAAGATTCTTCAAAAAGCCCAGATGCATCGGGACGTTCTCGTGGACCGTTTCGATGACGATCCTGAAATCGTAATGACAGACGAGCGTTACGGATTCATAGCCGGAATCATCAGGGAAGTATTCACAACCTCTACAAAACAACGTATCGATATCTCACGCAACATAGACCTTATTCTTACCAACCGATTTCTCGGCTTCCCCATCTTTATCTTTTTTATCTGGGCCATGTTCCAGTTAACGTTTTCCCTGGGCGCCTATCCCATGGAATGGATCGACATCGGTGTTAACCTTGTTTCAAAATCCTTGGCCCATGTTCTCCCGAATAATCTTTTTAAGGATTTTCTTTTGGATGGTGTCATCGCAGGAGTTGGGAGCGTTGTCATCTTTCTGCCGAATATTTTAATTCTATTTTTTTGTATCGCAATTTTTGAAGATACGGGTTACATGTCCAGAGCGGCTTTTCTGATGGACAAGATCATGCACCTTATAGGACTTCACGGCAAATCTTTCATCCCTATGTTGATGGGGTTCGGGTGCACTGTTCCGGCCATTATGGCGTCCCGCACCCTTGAAAGCGAAAAGGACCGCCTGCTCACTATCCTTATCACCCCTTTTATGTCATGTTCGGCAAAACTTCCGGTCTATATTGTTCTTGCGGGTGCGTTCTTCGGTGCCAGAGCCGGGACCGTTATTTTCAGCTTATATCTGGCGGGGATTATACTTTCCATTGTCACCGGCCGCCTTTTGCGGTCCACCCTTTTAAGAGGTGCTGACGCACCGTTTGTCATGGAACTCCCGCCGTACAGAGCCCCTATGATAAAAAGCCTGCTCATTCATATGTGGGATCGAAGCAAGATCTTTTTAAGAAAGATGGGAGGCGTTATCCTTGTCGGTTCGGTTGTTGTATGGACACTGTCGGCATTTCCTCATAACATATTGTATTCATTAGACTATGACTCAGAAATCACAGAAGTCAAGGCATCCTATAACGCCGAAATTGCAACTACCCATAAATCTGACAAAAAGCTGCTCGTGAAGAAACGAGACGTTGCGGTTGCAGAACTTTTAAAAGCAAAAAAGACTGAAAAAGCTGAAAATTCTTTTATGGGCAGTATAGGAAAAGTGCTTGCGCCCGTGTTTGCGCCCATCGGTATCGACTGGCGCGGCAGTATAGCCCTTCTTACCGGCTTTGTTGCCAAAGAAATCGTTGTAAGTACCATGGGAATACTTTATGCTGCTGATGAAGCAGACGATTCGGCAGCACTCAAAAACGCACTTTTATCTTCCGGCATGACACCTGTCGGGGCTCTCGCAATGATGGTTTTTGTGCTTTTATATATGCCGTGTCTTGCAACAGTAGCGGCCATCAGACGTGAAACCGGTTCCTTGAAATGGATGATCTTCAGCGTTGTTTACAGTACATCCCTTGCGTGGATTGTTGCTTTCTGTATTTATCAAGGTGGAAAAATTTTAGTGACTTAAAATATGCCGCTTTTTAAACCAGCCTATATTGAAACTTCTAAAAAGGGATTGCTTTCGGACAAGATTGAGAAAGCGTATGAAATTTTGAACTCCTGCACCCTTTGCCCCCGAAAATGCAAGGTAGATCGCCTATCCGGTGAAACCGGTATATGCAAAACCGGTGAAAAAGCATATGTTTCAAGCTTTAATTCTCACTTTGGAGAAGAGGATCCTCTGGTGGGCACCCATGGATCCGGCACCATTTTTTTTACTCACTGCAATCTGTTGTGCATCTTCTGCCAGAATTACGATATAAGCCACCTGGGTCATGGTGAACAGATATCCAATGAAAAACTCGCCGATATAATGCTCCATTTACAAAAAGCAGGATGCCACAACATTAATTTCGTTACCCCATCCCATGTTGTGCCCCAGATCCTTTCCGCCGTTGAAATAGCAGTCGATAACGGTCTTTCAGTCCCCCTGGTTTATAACACGGGGGGTTATGACCGTGTTGAAACCCTGAAACTGCTTGAAGGTGTATTTGATATCTATATGCCGGATTTCAAATTCTGGAGTCCTGAAATTTCAAAGACCGTTTGCGACGCCGAAGATTACCCGGAGGTGGCCCGAAAGGCGCTTATTGAAATGCATCGCCAGGTCGGTGATCTTATTACCGATGAATCGGGTATTGCCAGGCGGGGGCTTTTGGTAAGGCATCTTGTTTTACCCCATGGACTTGCGGGGACACGTGAAATAATGAGATTTATTGCAAATAAAATTTCATCCAACACTTACGTAAATATAATGCCCCAGTACAGGCCCTGTGGCAGAGCTGCAGAATTGAAGGAACTTTCTGATTACCTTTCACAAAAGGATTATAAAACGGCCTTGCAGGCGGCAAGGGAAGAAGGAGTTGAACGACTCGACAGCCGAAAACGCAGGTTTATGTTTCTGTAACCTGTTTAGCCAGGATTTCTAATAAAGAATGTAACTCTGAACCCCGAACGCTTTTTTTAAAATTCCATTGACTTTTTGTGCAGGAATAGTTCAATTGTTGAATCTAAAAAGAAAGGCTTGAAGAAATCTGCAGGGGTGCAATCTTACAAAATGAAACACTATGCATTGATGATAATGATTCTGCTCTTGTTATTCAGCAGCGCGGCTTTGGCTGAACGATTGGCCGTTGCGGTTTCAGTGGCCAATGTACGGTCCGGACCCGGAAAAAATTATGACATCTTATGGGAAATCGAAAAATACCATCCCCTGAATGTTTTTAAAAAATCCGGTCAATGGTATCATTTTCGAGATTTTGAGGAAGATGAGGGATGGATTTATAAACCGCTTGTCCGTAATATTCCATCGATTATTACAAAAAAAGAAGAATGCAATATTCGATCCGGTCCGGGCACCGGTTTTGCGATAGTATTCATGGTTGAAAAGGGAATTCCGTTTAAGGTTATAAAACGCAAAGGGAGCTGGATTTACTGTCAGCATGCTGATGGAGACAAGGGGTGGATCCATAAGTCTCTTGTCTGGTAAGACGGCCAACTTGATAGTATAGGAATTTTCTTTTTTCAAGCGGCGAAGCCGCATTATATAGAATCGCGAAGCGATTATATGATTTGATACAAAAGATAAAATAATGTTTGCCGGTCAGAAATTTAAGCACAGAAAGTTAGTTGTAGGAGTTGGATCGGCTCTTGTGGATATACTTGCCCGTGAAAACGACGAATTTTTGCAGAAAACCGGTGCGATAAAGGGCGGGATGAAATATGTTGACAAAGAGTTCATCGAGCTGACAATGTCACGAGCATCCAAAAAACCGACTCTGGCTCCGGGTGGTTCTGCCTGCAACACAGTTATAGGTATTGGCAAACTAGGTGGACATGCCCGCTTTGTCGGCAAAAGAGGCAAAGGTAAAATAGGAGGGTTTCTTGAAACAAATTTAAGAAAAAACAATGTCGATCCCGTGCTTTTTACATCATCTTCATTCACCGGAAGAGTCCTTTCCATTATCACGCACGATGCACAGCGTTCCATGTTTACATTCCTTGGTGCATCTTCAGAAACACAACCCGAAGAAATCACAAAAAAATGCTTTGAAAATGCGGCAATTGTACATATCGAAGGGTATCTTCTTTTTAACGAGGATCTGATACTCACAGCCTTAAATGCCGCGAAAGAGGCCGGAGCGCTGGTATCTCTCGACCTTGCCAGTTTTACGGTTGTTGAGGAGTCCAAAGTTCTTCTTAAAAAAATTGTAAAAGATTTTGTTGATATTTTGCTTGCCAATGAGGATGAAGCACTGGCATTTACAGGATACTCGGATGAAATAAAAGCGGCCGGCTCTCTTTCGGAACACACGCTTATTTCAGCACTTAAAGTGGGAGAACGGGGAAGTTACATTGCCCATGCCGGCAAAATTATAAAGATTGAACCCATAGTACCCGACACTGCTGTTGATACCACAGGAGCCGGAGACCTATGGGCATCGGGTTTTCTGTTTGGACTGGTTAACGGCTATAGCCTTGAACAATGCGGTAACCTCGGCTCAGCATGTGGTTATGAAGTGTGTCAGGTAGTGGGAGCAAACATCCCGGAACAAGGCTGGCAGAGAATAAAAAAATATTGGAGGAATCATGGTAAAAAAAAGGGTTTCCCGATCCCGGAAAAGAGACCTGAATGAACCCGATGAGTTTATAAGCTTGTGGACAAAAATATTTGGATGGATCTCAGAATATAAGCTGCTATTTTCAAGCGCTTTGGGGGTTATGGTTGTCATTATTATCGTTATTATGGGGATGGTGTACTTTATAAAAAAATCCCAAGATAAAGCCTTTGCTTTGCTTCAACAGGGAATCATCAACTACCAGACAAAATTGAAAAATAGCACTCCGGAAAAAGCCTTTCTTGATGTGGAGAATGATTTGCAGCTTATTATGGATAAATATTCAAATAGAGACGGGAGCAAACTGGCAAGTTTTATTTATGCGAATATGTGTTACACCGCCAAAAATTATGACAAGGCAATAGAGCTTTACAAAAAATCGCTAATAAATTTTAATGACGAAATGTTTATTAAAAACTTAATTTTAAACGGACTAGGTTACGCTTATAAAGCAAAAAAAGATTTTAAAACCGCAGCCGGGTATTTTGAAGCCATTGCTTCAGCGCCGGATTACACCATCAAAGACGAGGCTCTTTTCAACTTGGGAGAGCTTTATGCCGCCATGGGCGATCATGATAAGAGCATAACTGCCTTTAAGAAAATCCTATCTGATCATTCTGGCTCCATGTATATTGAAATTGTAAAGGAAAAAGTAACGGGGTAGGCGTAGTTCAAAAAAAATGACTAATCGGAACGCTTCCGATTAGTCATTAAGGAAGAAAACAAATGAAAAATTATTAGGTTGAAAATTAGTTATGCAATTTGCTTGCCAAAACATGGCATTTTATCTGACAATTTCTTGATATATCTAATAATGGGTAAATTTTAAGGGGTTACACTGCATATTATTTAAAATGTTCCTCTCTATTTTCTCCAGTACATTTTCCTGCAAACTCTAAATCGTTCATATTTTTGAACCCTCTTTACAGATAAATCATATAACATATTAATATCACATGGATTAATTCCAAATTCTTATGGTTCAAAATTTTGAACCAGATTAAAGCCAAGCTATGTAATCCCTTAATCTAACAGAGAATAATAAAAATTCATCCCTGTTCAAATTTTTTACCCCAAACCGTACCGGCCTGTTAAAAACAACACAGCCTGTTCATTTTTAGTAAATATCCTGGTCGGTTAGCCATAATTTCCGTAACATCTGAATAAATTATGGGGCCAACTCAATGTCACCATTTAACACACCAGAACTGATTGAGAAGTTACGAATTAGTGTTTTGAACCTCTATATCGGGTACAAATTATGTTTCCAATGCAGAAATTAGCAATTTTTCGTAAGGTCAAGGAAATCAAGGAATTACGCGGAGGCGTACAAGTGGTACGCCGCACAAGTAATTCCGCAGATTGACGCAGAGATTGCGGAAAAGGGCTATTTCTGGATGGAAACGAATTAGTGTTTTGAACCTGTACTCAATTTAAATTTTTTAATTTTCCAGTTGAGTCCGCTTTTACCGATACCAAGCAATTGTGCAGCCTGAGATTGAACGTTGTTTGTCAATTTCAACGCTCTAATAATCATTCTTTTCTCTATCATTGTAAGAACTTCATCTAATTTTGCTTTTGCAGGTATTCCCTCTATGTGCAACGTATTGTAAACATTTTCCTTAAATTCTTTGGGAAGGTCTGATATTTTTATATCGCTGCTTTGACACATAACCATGGCCCGTTCAATAACATTTTCAAGTTCACGGACATTACCGGGCCAACTATAATCGTAAAAAAGACGTTCGACTTCCTGATCAAGGCCGGTTACAGGATCTACGGATTTTCGTTCATCTTTATATTTATCAATAAAGTAGTCCACAAGCGGGAGAATATCCTCCTGACGTTCCCTTAAAAGGGGGAGGACCATATGGACTACATTTAACCGATAATAGAGGTCCTTCCTGAATCGTCCCTGTTCCATCTCTTCTTTGAACTTTTTGTTTGTTGCGGCAATAATACGAATATCGACAGAAATCGGCTTAACCCCCCCAACCCTTTCAAAAATCTTTTCCTGAAGCACCCGTAACAGTTTTACCTGGAGGTTTTGTGACAGTTCTCCTATTTCATCAAGAAACAGGGTCCCGCCGTCGGCCAGCTCAAAACGGCCTTTCTTTCTGGCCACGGCACCGGTGAATGCTCCTTTTTCATGGCCAAAAAGTTCGCTTTCAAGGAGGGTCTCAGCAAGTGCGCTGCAATTCACAGCAACAAAAGGCTTATCCCGCCGCAGGCTGTTAAAATGAATCGATTTTGCTGCCAGTTCCTTACCGGTGCCGCTTTCACCTTCAATCAAAACAGTAGTTGTGGTCGGCGCGAATGTCCGTATCATTTCAAAAAGATCCTGCATCACTTTACTTTTTCCGATGATATTCCCGAAACTATATTTTAATTCCACGGCATTTCTTAGTTGCCGGTTTTCTTTGATCACCCGATACATAGAAATGGCTTTGTTCACATAAAGAGTCAACATATCGTTGTCGAAAGGTTTGAGGATATAGCTGTAGGCGCCTTTCTGCATAGCCTCCACGGCCTTATCCACTGTACCGTAAGCCGTCATCATAATGACCGGAAGCTCCTCATCTTTGGCCTTGATTTTCTCCAAAAGTTCCATACCGCCCATTGAAGGCATTTTCATATCTGTGAGTACCAGGTCGACGTCGGTGTTTTTCAGTATTTCAAGCGCTTCGGCTCCACTGTTGGCCGCGAAGGTTTCAAAACCTTCTTCTTCGAGAACCGCACCTAATATAAGCGGATAATTTTTTTCATCATCTACAATCAGGACCGTCTCCATGACTATACTCCCTGCTCCACGGGTAATTTTACGGTCACTCTGGCACCGGATACCGATCGATTGTTAATCTGGACGCTTCCACCGTGAGATTCGACAATATTTTTTACAATACCAAGTCCCAAGCCAGTCCCTTTTGACTTGGTGGTGAAAAAAGGATCCCATATCTTTTCTAAAATATTTTCTGCAATACCTTCCCCCTGATCTTCAAAATATATTTCCACAGCATCATCACTTGAACAGATTTTTACATTAATTTTACCGCGTTGCGGCATGGCCTGCATGGCATTGATTAAAATATTAAGGAATGCCTGATACAGCATATCAGGATCGGCTGTTATTTCCGGAAGATTATTATCATAATGTTTATCAATAATATATCCTTCCTCTTTAATCTGTGATGCCAGTAAGGTTATGTTTTTTTCAATAATATCTTCAATTTTGCACAATGTCAAATTCGGAGTTTTGGGTTTCGCAAAATTCAAAAAGTCCGTTATAATATTATTTAACCGGGAAGATTCTTCAATGATTATATTTGGGATCGGATTTGAAGGATCGTAGTCGACCATCTTTTTCTTTAACAGTTTGGAGGAACTCATTATAATACCCAACGGATTGCGAATTTCATGAGAAATTCCCGCCACCATTTCACCCAGAGAAGACAAATGTTCTGCACGACTTAACTGTTCTTTTAGCCGTATTCTTTCCAAAGCGCGCTTTTCAATTATAGCCTCGCCTCTCTTCACGACATACAAAAGCACTAAAAAAAGAGCCCCCATGACCACGGTGCAAGTACTAATAATTCTTATCTGGATACTGAAAATCGCTTTATAATCTTCTGTTAAGTCCTGTACGATTTCAACAACACCGAGCACCGGACCGGAGATGCGTGAAAGCGGCTGCTCTGCGCGTAGCGGTGCAAAAGTAATTAATTTGCTGTGTTGCGAAAATCCCATAGATATCTCGAACCAATTGCCCCTTTGAAAAAGTTTTGAAGTCGACTTGCCTGAAAGTGCATCCTGATAGCCTTGACCCCCGGCATCTTTTTTGCCGATCACCGATGGGTCAAAGCTATAAGAAATTGTATTATCTATATCATAAATGTTTACCATATCGATCTTGAAGCTGTGAAGTGTACTTCTGACGACCTTGTCCATGCGCTCAAACTGTTTTTTCTCACTGAGCTGAATCTTGCCAAATTTCAGTACAACAGGAATTATGAACTGTAAAAAGACTTGATGGTTCAAATTTTCTATGAGAAGCTTGGCGTAATCTTCACTTTTTTTCTGCTGCATGGTCCTTGCCAGGTGTGTGTTAAGTGAAGAGAGGAGCAATGTTCCAATAAATATTACCGTAAGGCTTGTAAAGGTAAAGTATTTGACCAGTCTAAACGGCTTGACTTTTTCTTCTGTTGATTGGGTGTCCATAGATAAAGTAAATTTTTCGGAACTCATATGTTTGATAGTTTCGTAAAAGGTCGTTTTTTGACCTTTTACGAAACTATCATATATGGACCCTAATGATTAAAGTCAAGGTAATGCTTTATTTCCATTGACAATATAAAAAGCGCACCCGTCAATTTATAGGGTACCCAACCGTTTGTTTTGATACATTGTTATATTGTATATATTTTGACGTTTTTATATCATACTACATATAGTCACTTAATGAAGTAAACCACCAAATAAAGTAATTAATTTAAATTTGTCTATAATTATATATAAAAGTTCTTGAAATTAATTATAATTTAAGGTAATATAATTTTAAAATTAAAATTAAACCTTTTGCCGATATTATAAATTTACTTATTATTCTTTATTTTGTATAAAGGTTATTGAATGAAAGGTAATTCTGTAAAGAAAATTAGAGAGTCTTTACTGATGAGCAAAACCGAACTTGCCAGAAAGGCAAACGTATCTCCCATTACGATTGCACGCATAGAAAAAGGCATGCCTTGCCGCCTGGAAACTCAAAGAAAAATTATTCTGGCCCTCGGTTTCAGCCTCTCTGACAAAAACAAAATATTTGGCGATTAATAGTATATCATGATTTTTGGAAAAAAAACTCATCTTATCGGCCTTGATATAGGTTCCAGTACTATAAAGATTGCTGAAATAGTTGATAAAAAAACAAGTCATATCTTTAAAAGTTTCCACACGATTAATATTGAACCGGGGATAATCGAAGAAGGTACTGTTAAAGATCCCGAAACTGTTTCTGAATCTATCCGTAAAATCTACAAGGAAGCGAAACTCAAAGAAAAGAATGTTGCCATCTCCATCGGAGGATACTCGGTAATTGTCAAAAAGATCAACGTTCTGAACATGACCGAAGAAGAGCTGCAGGGGACAATCCATTTTGAAGCGGAACAGTACATTCCGTTTGATATAGGCGATGTTAATCTAGATTTTCAAATACTCGGGGAAAGCGAACACAACCCAAATCAAATGAGTGTTCTTCTGGTTGCAGCCAAAAAGGAAATGGTTAACGAATATATCAATCTGGTCCGGATGACCGGGCTTAATGTCTGCATAATAGATGTTGATGCGTTTGCCCTCCAAAATATTTTTGAATTTAATTATGATCCGGGTAATGAAAATATAGCCCTTATTGATATTGGAGCCAGCAAGACATCATTGAACATCCTGAAAGATAATACTTCTGTATTCATGCGCGATGTTTCTCTTGGATGCGGACAGATAAACGAAAAAATAGCTTCCCTTGTAGAGTGTTCTTCAGCGGAAGCCGAAGAGATTAAACTTGGCGGACAATCAGACATAATTTCCCCTGAAGATCGGAATGGCATTGTTTCATCAGTGGTAACTGAGTGGTGTACTGAAATAAAGCGCGCTCTTGATTTCTTTTACTCTACATTCCCTGAAGATCAAATAACGAAGATTATTCTTAGCGGCGGTGGGGCCAACATTAAGGAGTTTCGACAACTTCTAGCCGTGGAAACCTCAGCCGACATCGAAATTATAAATCCTTTTCAAAATTTTTCCATTGACAGTGACCGTTTTGATTCTTCTTATCTTAAGCAGATAGCTCCCCAGGCCGCTATATGTATGGGTCTTGCATTAAGAAAAATTGGTGACAAATGATACGAATAAATCTGCTACCTTATCGAGAAGTACGTGAAAAAGAGAAAATTCATAAACAAATGAGTATATTTTTCTTCTCTTTTTTAGTTGTTGTCGTCGTCTTGCTCGTTTATAATATAAGTTTGCAAAAAAGAATCGATGGTTTAAATACAAAGATAGCGAACAATAAAAAATTGTTGGCCAAATTTGAAAAGCAGGCAAAGGAAGTAGATAGAATAAAAAATGAGTTTAACAATTTAGAGAAGAAGACGAAAGTGATCAAGAATCTTGAGAAAAAACGTAAAGATGCCTTCTATCTGCTTGACAACATGACAAAGATAGTTGCTGAGAACACGTCAAGTTCCGGATCAGATTCATTGTCAGACAAGGATAACAAGTCTGTTAAGCGATTATGGTTCACCAATTTTCAAGCAAAAGGAAACAATATCGACATCAAAGGGATTGCCATGGATAACAAAACGGTAGCCGATTTTATGACCCGTTTAGAAGTTTCAAAACTTTATAAAAATGTAAACCTGAAAACGCTTAAACAACAAAAAATTAGTAAATTAAATCTAAAAAGCTTCGAAATTACTTGCAATAAGATTTCTTTGAATAAATCGAAAAGTAAAAAGTAAAAATTGCTCCAGACAGGGCAAAAAAAACAATGAAGAAGATCGAAATTTCGAAATTAAAGGGATTTTTATTAGAAAAAATTGATAAAATCGGAAAGCTTCCAAAATTTTACAGGATTTTGATATTTTTTGGGATTTTTTTGATGCTTGTTGGTCCCTTTTTCTATTTTTCTTATCAGCCTAAAGTGAAGAAAATTGACAAATTA
>JAYEFV010000311.1:0-2734 GCA_034658755.1 Thermodesulfobacteriota bacterium
CGCGCCATGAACTGGTTTATGATCAAATCGGACAGATACTGGTTCCCGTCTCCGGAATCAAAATACAAGGCCGGTCTTGACGAACTCAGGAAATACAAGGAAAAGCTTGAAAAAGGAGAAGCCAACTTTCATACCAGAACCGACAATTTAATCCCTTTGCTCATGGCTTATGAAGACCTGCTGGGAAGCTGTGAAGAAAATCTGGTCAAAACTAAAGAGGATGACGGAAGTTCGGTAAGTTTTTTTAAAGCGGATGATTATTTTTTTTATGCCCAGGGGGTTGCAAGTTCAATGCATTCGGTTCTGGAAGCGGTTCTCGAAGATTTTCTGATTACCGTGGAATCCCGGCGGGGGGCTGAAGTTCTTCATCACGCAATCGAATCGTGTCACCATGCCGCAGAAATCGATCCGTTGATGATCACCAACAGCAGCTTAAACGGCATCCTGGCAAACCATCGTGCCAACCTGGCCGCACCCATGAGCCACGCCCGGTTTTATATCGGAGTTTTAATCAAAACGCTCTCCACATAAAATTGACGGCTTCGTAAAAAGTCCCAAAACCGTCATGCCGGACTTGATCCGGCATCCAGAAGTAATTGAATTTACTGGATTCCGGCTTTCGCCGGAATGACGACAAAAGCAACTTCCCGACTTTTTACGAAACTGTCAAAATTGGGTGGTGGTGTAGATTAACTGTCGAATAAGAAATAATGAGACAATTTTTTTCAAGCAACAATATATATTATTATATCAAGACGATAAATACTAAAGCCCGGTTTTTGTATCTCGGATAAGTGTCAACTATATATGACGCTATATTGATTAAAAAGGTGCAAAAATAGGGAAAATTAGACTTATACACACTAAAAACGACAAATATAGTTGACATTAATGCTCCGATAAATTATTATTCTTGTAGATATTGAATCTGCAAAATTATGAGGCGGAGCATGACTGATACAAAAATTCAGTTCCTTGAAAAAGAAGGGTTAATTAACCCAAAACCAGAACGGGTTTCCAATAGCTTGTTCGAATCCAATGATTTTTTTGACGCGATGGATCTTCCCCAGGTTCGTTATGAAATGATCCGCGCGGCTAGAGTCGAAAAAATGCCGGTTGTTAAGGCCTGCGGGCTATTCGGTTTTTCAAGGGAGTATTTTTATAAATTAGAGCGAAGCTTTATAGCGCGTGGATATGCTGCCTTTCTCGGATCGCCCAGAGGTCGCCGCCCTCTCATCGCGATTAACCAGGAAATCGTGAACTTTATCGTCCATCGAAGAATTGATAATCCAAAGCTTTCCGGAGAAGATCTTCGTCAAGAGATTCTGCAGTTATACAAAGTAGAGTGTTCGCGCCGTACAGTTGAGCGCATCATTGAAAAGGTCGGCCTGGGGAAAAAGGGGCCAAAATTACGCTGAATCTGTGTGTTAAGCTCCGAACTTGTCAGCACGAGCTGTTCTTTGAAAACGATGATATTCCGCAGGTGCTTTATGAGAAAACTCGCAAAGCGGTCTTAGATCGTCGCTGTTTTCTCTTAGATCGAGCCTTAAACAGCATGCAAAAGCATGGCGTGGCCGGTTTGTTTATTGATCCGGAAGGCTCTTTGGCTTCTATGCCTTTGTCACAATTCAGGATCTCTACTCGCCGGAACACGGCTTTATATCATGCTCGCCTGTCTGAGGGAACTTTTGAATCGCTTGCTTTGTCTCTGGCGGAAGGCGTAAGTGTTTCTGCCACTTCCCGAATTCAAAAAGTTAACAAAAAAACGGTTCTTCGCGCCCTAACTAAGGCTGGCGCCCACGCCCAAAAAGTCAGCCGTTTGTTGCTTGTTAATATACATATTTCTGAATGCCAGCTTGACGAAATGTGGTCTTTTATCGGCAAGAAAGAGAAAAATCTTGATTCTATCGAAAAATTCCAACAGGTTTTAGGCGACGCTTGGATCTGGATCGCATTCGATGCTGTAAACAAGATCGTTCTTGCTTATGTTATCGGAAAGCGAACCCTCCCTCACGCTGTGTCTCTTTTAGAAGAAGTTAAAAATATAACCGTGGACATGCCTGAACTCTTCTCATCCGATCAGTTAGACCACTACGCCAATGCATTACTGCAAGTTTACGGAAAGACTGTTCTGCCTCAGCGCAAGCCGGGTCCTGGCAGGCCGCCTGGTCCAATACTCGTTCCGCCGAAAGATTTAAATTTCGCCCATGTGGTCAAGCAGTACAAGCAAAATCGCGTGTATAAAGTGACTCATAAAGTTGTCTTTGGAGACCTGGAAAAGATTAAAGATATCCTGGCTAAATCCGTAGTAAGCCGAAAGATCAATACATCCTATGTAGAACGAAATAATGGAACTATCCGTCACATTGATGCTCGTTGTTCTCGTAAAACTTTTTGTTTTTCAAAGATCAAGAAAAATCATGAGTATCAGTTGGCGTTGTCCCTTGCGTACTATCATCTGTGCAGACCTCATAAAACGCTGACCAAACGGTATGGACAACCAACAACTCCATTTATGGCGGCAAGTCTAACTGATCATGTCTGGAGCATGAGCGAATTATTAAAATGTAAGCCGTAAAAAATACACTACAGCTAATAGGGACCACCACCCAAAATTCAATTAAATCACAAATCTCAAGCATCAAATTTCAAATAAATCTCAAATTCCAAATTCCAAACCGGTTCCCTCCGGGCCGTAGGCCCTATGGGCCGGAGGCAAAGCGATTGCTTTTTT
>JAYEFV010000312.1:0-33154 GCA_034658755.1 Thermodesulfobacteriota bacterium
CAAATTCAAGGCGTGCAAATTTTGTAATCATGAGGCGTACTTATCGTACGTTGAATGGTTGCGAAATGCAGCACAACGCAGAAGTTGGACTTTTTACGAGACCGTCAACATTGTGTCACAATTTGAAACGATCCGTTTAGGTAAGAGGTAATGCGCATGAAAACAAAGATTCTTTTGATTCTGGCGACAGTGTTGTTTTTGGCCGTTGAGGGGTACGGTGCTTCGACCCAACCGGTTGACCTCGCTTCACTTGTGTCCTCCGTTAAAAATATGGACACGTTGTCGTTTTGCGGGGAGCGGGTCCCCCTTGAAGATCAAGATGTTCAGGAACGATTTGAAAAAGAACTTCTGCTTTCGATTTGGGATCGGCCCCAGGTGATTCTTTGGCTGAAACGTTCCCGTCGATATCTACCGTATATTGAAAAAATGTTGCGGGAAAACGGCATGCCGGACGATTTCAAGTATTTGGCCTTTGCCGAAAGTGCGCTTCGTCCCCATGCGGGTTCCAGAAAGGGAGCGGTAGGATTTTGGCAGTTTCTGGCGGATACGGGCCGCAAGTACGGGCTGATAATTAATAAAAATATCGATGAGAGGCGGAACTTATTTGCCTCTACCCGGGCTGCGATATGTTATTTTAAGGCGCTTTACCAATCCGTGGGCTCCTGGACGCTAGCCGCTGCTGCGTATAATATGGGTGAAGAAGGGCTACAGGCCGAAATTATAGTACAGCACACCCGCGATTATTACCGGCTCTATCTGCCGCTTGAAACCCAACGATTCATATTCCGCATTCTTTCGGTTAAGCTGATTCTTTTGGATCCGGTTAAATTCGGATTTAATCTTAATGATGATGATTATTACCCTCCGCTTGAATTCGATCGGATCAGTATCGATTGTTTCCAGGAAATTCCACTCAGCCTCATCGCCAGCGCTTCTCGAACGAATTTTAAAGTGCTAAAGGATCTTAATCCCGAAATTCGGGGACACTATCTTACCGAAGGAACCCATACAATTCTCATTTCCAAAGGGGCGAAAAAGGGGTTTAATACGCGTTATAAAAAACTGGTTAAGGATTATGAGTCAGACAAAACCGATCGGATCTATGTCATTAAAGAGGGAGATAATCTATCCTCTATTGCAGAGAAGTTCGATGTGCCGCTGGCCGTCCTTATTATTTGGAACAGTATTGACTTAAATAAGCCGATCCATCCGGGAGATCGGCTTATTATTTATTCCAAGGACAAAAAAGAGTAACCCGGATTCGCCGGGAACCTCATAAACGTCTGGGAATTTCTATCCCGCTAGAAGCGGAAAAATTATAGAGTTTTTAATGGCTTCTGGTTCATACCGCTTCCATAGCATGATGGAATGATGGTCAAAAACGTATAATTTGGTGTGCGGATCAAATTGTCATTATAGGTCCGGGACCGGATCAGGACAATGGTTTGACATTACAATAAAAGTCGTGGATCTATCTTGTATTTTTTTTTAGAATGGCTATTTTGATATGAAAATGTTATTTTAGTTTATTCAATGTGCTTTTTTTGGCAAAATTTTTTTACTTTCGCCAACAAGACACCAAGGGCTCACTCAACAAAGAATAACAAAATAAAATCCTTCGTGTCTTTTGTGCCTTGGTGGCAAATGTTATCGTGTTTGTTTTGAGACACTATGAAATATTATCCGGTCAATCTTGATATCCGAAATCGAAAATGCTTAGTGGTAGGCGGGGGTGACGTGGGCACTCGCAAGGTAATGACCCTGCTTGACTGTGGTGCAAGGGTAGTTGTTGTCAGCCCGGTGGTTACCGAAAAGATAGAGGAGCTTGCAAATAACGGTCAGATAAAATTACAAAAAAGGGGTTTCAAGTCCACAGATCTTGACCAAATGTTTCTGGTTATCGGTGCAACAGACAACCCGGAATTGAACCGGCAGATTCATACCGCAGCAGAACGGCTCGGTATGCTGTGCAATATCGCGGATCACCCCGAAGTCTGTAATTTTATCCTTCCGGCCATTGTAAACCGGGGAGATTTGATAATCGCCATCTCGACTTCCGGGAAAAGTCCTGCTTTTGCAAAAAAGATGCGGAAAGATCTTGAAAAGCAATTCGGAACCGAATATGCCGAATTTCTCAAACTTATGGGTGGAATCCGTAACAAACTTTTGAGTGCAGATCACGAACCCGAGGCTCATAAGCCTCTTTTTGAAAGGTTGATACAGCGAGACCTTGTTAAAATGATAAAAGACCGCGATATCGCGGCTGTTAATTCCTTGCTTTTTGAAATTCTTGGTGAAGGATATGTATTCGACGAATTAATGGCAAACTAACCGACATCCAACCTGGTTTTGAAAAATGCATAGGTGCAATCAGTGGAAATTTTGATATTTATAACCATTTTCTTCTACATGCTGAGCACGGCAGGATACGTTGCCTATCTTTTCCTTCAGAAAAATTACTTTCAAAAGACCGGTTTTTATCTGATTTTAGCAGGCTTTTTATGTCATACGGCATCGATCGGTTATGGGTTTGTTCAATCCGGACATTTTCCCATAAATAATCTTCACCAAACCCTCTCCATGGCAGGCTGGACCATTGCCGGTGTTTTCCTGATCTTTCACTACAGATTCCATCTTAAGATTCTGGGTATATTTACCGCTCCCCTGGTCACCCTTGTAATGGTCATAGCATCCCGGTTACCAAGTGCGCCGCATAAGGCCGACAGTATCTTAAACAATATATGGCTTGTTGCTCATGTCATTACCATCTTTATCGGCGAGGCGTCATTTGCTCTGGCCTGCGGGGTAGGGTTTTTGTATCTTGTGCAGGAACACACGATAAAATCCAAAACTCATGGATTTTTTTTCAAACGCCTTCCGTCTCTGGAACTTCTCGATACAACCGGATATGCATGTATTGTTGCAGGGTTCACAATGCTTACTTTAGGACTTATAACCGGTTTCATCTATGCCAAATCGGTCTGGGGAAGATTCTGGAGTTGGGACCCCAAAGAGGTTTGGTCAGGTATAACCTGGCTTTTGTATGCAGCCTTGCTCCACCAGCGTCTCACGGTAGGATGGAGGGGGCGGAGGGCGGCAATTATGGCAATTATCGGTTTTGCAGTCATTTTATTTACTTTTTTTGGCGTTAACTTTCTATTGCAGGGCCATCACGGAGAATTTACAAAATTGTGAATGTGGGGCTAAACATCTTACATTATAAAGAAATATGTTAGAAATCGTCTTATTGGGATTGAATCATAAAACAGCACCGGTGGCATTGAGGGAGTGCCTCGCCTTCTCGCCAGAGGAGACATCCGTTGTGCTGAGAGCTTTTCAAGAATCACCGGTGATCAGTGAAGCAGTTCTTGTTTCAACCTGCAACCGTGTAGAAATTCTCATGGCCACCGAGGACAAAGCCAATGCGGTTAAGGCTGCTAAAATGTTTCTATCCGAATTTAAAAAGCTACCTGCTTCCGAATTTGAAAAATCCCTTTATATCCATAAGGATGATGATGCTGTCCGGCATATGTTCAGAGTTGCCTCGAGTCTTGACTCCATGGTTGTTGGAGAGCCGCAAGTACTAGGTCAGTTAAAAGAAGCTTATAAAATGGCTACGTTAAAAAAAACATCCGGTGTTATTCTGAACAAGTTGTTTCATCGAACCTTTTTCGTGGCGAAACGTGTTCGTAGTGAAACCGGGATCGGAGATCATGCGGTATCCATCAGTTATGCGGCTATTGAACTGGGGCGCAAAATATTCGGCGCCTTTGAAGGAAAAAAGGTGCTCCTTATCGGAGCCGGGGAAATGGCTGAGCTGGCGGTTGAACATCTGATTCGAAATAAAGCCGGGGATATTCTGGTTGCTAACAGAACGTTTGAAAACGGTGTTAAACTTGCCAAAAGGTTCAAGGGCGAAGCGATCCGATTTGAAGAGATTGCAGACAGCTTACAGCACGTTGATATTGTTATCAGTTCTACCGGTTCAACCGATTATGTTGTTACACGAAAACATGTAAAGGCGATCATACGCCGCCGCCGGAATCGTCCTATTTTTTTTATTGATATCGCTGTACCCCGAGATATCGATCCGGAAATAAACCGCCTGACCAATTCATATGTTTATGACATTGATGACCTAAAAGGGGTCATCGATGAAAGTATTGAAAACCGCAACAAGGAGGCTATTAAAGGGGAAAGAATTGTTGACGAGGCTGTCATCGGTTTCAGGCAGTGGTATGACAATCTGGATGTGGTACCCACAATTGTTGCGTTAAGGAACAAAATGGACGGCATTGCCAAAGCGGAAATAAAAAAAACATTGTATTCTTTAAAACATCTGTCAGATGATGATCGCCAAGCCATTACCCGAATGACGAGCGCCATGATAAATAAGATCCTGCATGATCCCATGCTGTTATTAAAGAGCAATGGATATCATCAAGACAAATCCGGCTACCTCGACATTACCCGAAAACTTTTTAAACTTGATGAGTAAATGGAGGACGACGTTGAAAAAAACAGCATTCCTTTTTCCCGGTCAGGGATCACAATCTGTGGGTATGGGTCTTGATTTTTATCAGGAATACGACAGTGTCAGGGAAATTTTTGACATGGCGGAAGAGATAACCAGAATTAATATATCTAAATTGTGTTTCAAAGGCCCTTTCGACGAGCTTACCCAAACGGTGAATCTTCAGCCTTCAGTAACCGCTGTGAATCTGGCCTGCCTTTCTGCAATTGAAAAAGAGGGTGTCAGGCCCGATGTATCCGCCGGCCATAGTCTGGGCGAATACAGTGCAATGCATGCATCAAACATCATATCAAAAGAAGATACCATCAAACTCGTTTTTAAAAGAGGTGCACTGATGCACCGTGAAGCAACCCGGTATAAAGGGGCCATGCACGCAATTATCGGGCTGCCTATAAATACCGTCGAAGAACTTGTCGCCGAGGTACAACAAGAGGGAATTGTTGCCGTGGCAAATCACAACACCGAACAGCAAATTGTAATAACCGGAGCGCCGGATATGGTTAGAAAGGTTTCTTCCCTGGCAGCTTCCCAGGGCGCCAAAGCCATCCCGTTGAAAGTTAGCGGGGCATGGCACAGTGAATTGATAAAAGGCGCCCAGCAAACGTTTAGTGACTTTATGGAATCAATACCTTTTAACACACCGGAAAGGCCCGTGCTTTTTAATGTAACGGCTGACTATGTTAAAGATACCGATGCAATCAAATCGATAATGGTCCGGCAGCTTTGCAACCCTGTAAAATGGTATGACTTAGTCTGCAGGCTTATGTCAGAAAACGTGGAGGTCTTTGTTGAAGTAGGCCCGGGAAAGGTTCTTACCGGTTTAATAAAAAAGATTTTACCCAAGGATTATCCCTGTAAAATATACACGGTAAACAGCATGAAGCAGCTGGAGCGATTCTTGAAACAAACAACTTGATTTTTCCATGATAATATAACGTATATTGATGTATGTGTCTTTTTACACGCCATCACAGATGATGAAGTGTAAAAACTAAGAAAAGTGAGCTTTTAAAAGGATTGTCGAATTAATTTTTAAAAATTACAAAAAAATAAATTTTATTCTTTACATAGACATTTTGTTGATGTAAATTTATTATTTTTAAAAAATTTGAGTTATTGATTATTTCAAAGGCGTTGCCATGAAACAGGATGATATCGAATATTTTAAAGAGTTTTTAACCAACCGGTTAGAAGAACTGTTAAGTCATGCAGACAATACTGTCTCAGGCATGACCACCCCAAAAGAGAATTTTCCGGATCCAGCGGACCGCGCTTCTCTTGAAGCGGACCGGAATTTTATGCTTCGCATAAGGGATAGAGAAAACAAACTTATCAAGAAGATTAAAAAAACCTTAAACCGTATTGACGACGGCACCTTCGGATTCTGTGAAAAGTGCGGTGAAGAGATTTCAACGAGTCGCCTTAAGGCCAGACCGGTTACCACCTTATGTATTGATTGTAAGACCAAAGAAGAGGCTTTTGAAAAAGCCCTTGGATTATAATAAGAATGTGAACATAGACCTTCATATTCATTCAACAGCTTCTGATGGAACACTTTCGCCATTAGAAATCCTCAATATGGCTCAAAACCTCAACCTCGGGGCCATATCCATTACAGATCATGACACCATAGACGGAACAAAGGAAGCCCTTGCCATTGGGATACCCCCTTCCGTTAATTTTTTAACCGGTGTTGAAATCAGTGCGGTTCCACCACCAACTTTTTCTTTTCCGGGAAGCTTTCATATTTTGGGTTATGCTATTAATATTGATGATTCTGTATTAAATCAAACACTTGTTGCACTCCAGAAGGCGAGAAAGAATAGAAACCCCCGGATTATTGAACTGCTGAATCGAATGGGGCTCGAACTTACGTTGAAAGAAATACGGAAAGATGCCGGAGAATGTCAGCTTGGAAGACCTCATATTGCAAAGCAAATGGTAAAAAAAGGTTTTGTTCAATCGGTTGCCAAGGCATTTGACAACTATCTGGCAAAAGGTCAACCGGCATATGTTGATAAATATCGTGTTGACTGTGACAGAGCAATTGAAGTCATACTCAATGCCGGAGGAATTCCTGTTCTGGCCCATCCCGTTCTTCTCAAAATCAAAAATGATGATGTCCTTGAAACGCTGGTTACTCGTTTAAAGGAAATGGGCCTTAAAGGAATAGAAGCCTATTATCCTGAACACACGCCGGATCTTATTGCCAGATATACCGAGATAGCAAACCGGAACGGATTATTAATTACAGGCGGTACAGATTTCCACGGTTCTATAAAGCCCGAAATTAAAATGGGGTCAGGTAGAGGAAATTTTTCCGTCCCCTATGAATTATATGAAAATATTGTAACATCCCAAAAAGTTTTGGTGTATTAATTGATGATATGGACCCTATAATTTATTGTACCAGTTACAAAATATTTTTCATAAAAAACACAAAATTTGTAACCAAGGAAGTAAATGATACAAACAGATCTGTCTGAATTAACCCGCAAACTTAATTATGAATTTAAGAATACGGATTTTCTTGTTGAATCCTTAAGACACAGTTCATTTGTCAATGAACAACTCGAAACAGACCTTCAGGATAATGAGCGCCTTGAATTTCTTGGGGATGCTGTTTTAAATCTTGTAGTGGGGCACATCCTCATGCAAAGATATCCGGAGTTAAAGGAGGGCGATCTATCCAGGATGAGGGCCAATCTGGTTAATGAATCTCAACTTGCATCCATTGCCCGCGGAATAGATCTTGGTTCCTATATACAACTGGGCAAGGGAGAGATCCAATCAAAGGGCTGGAATAAGAAATCGATACTGGCAGACACCTTTGAAGCTGTAATTGCAGCGGTTTATATAGATGGCGGTTTTGATGCTGTTTTTAATATCATTGACGGTCATTTTTCGTTTTTGATTAATTCCGTAACCACACCTACTGCCAATCATGATTTCAAAAGCCAGATTCAGGAACTTGTCCAGATGGAATACAGATCCGTGCCGATTTACAGTGTCGTTCATGAAAGCGGTCCGGATCACGACAAAACCTTTCGGGTGCAGTTGAAAGTCGGTGAGGTCCAGACAGAAGGAATCGGAAAGAGCAAGAAGGCCGCTGAGCAGGATGCTGCCAGAAAAGGCCTTGA
The DNA here is from genome assembly GCA_034658755.1 of Thermodesulfobacteriota bacterium. GTDB lineage: Bacteria > Desulfobacterota > Desulfobacteria > Desulfobacterales > UBA11574 > S5133MH16. Next base: position 7,675 of record JAYEFV010000312.1, read on the forward strand.
TATTTTAAAATCCGGACCGGGTTAAGCGGTCGAGTTGTTTAGATCTTAAACCTAAAACGTAATGAATTTGTTTTTTTACGCATTCATCAATTGTAATAATTTGGAAAAAGATTGCATTGATTAAAAAGAAAAACACCCCTTTTGTCATTCCGATCTTTTTACCCAATGTCGGGTGTCCGCATCAGTGCGCTTTCTGCAACCAAACATCCATCACCGGTGTAACGCGTGACACTATTTCTCCGGAAAAACTTTATTTGCTGATAAATGAGTTTCTTCAATATAAAGAGAGACATAGACGGTCTGTTCAGGTGGCTTTCTACGGCGGGAATTTTCTGGGCCTGAAAAAAGATTACATCAGGCTTCTACTTGATGAAACGACAAAATTTGTAAAGAACAAAAGAGTTGACAGTATTCGGTTTTCTACCAGGCCGGATACTATAGGCGTTGAACAGCTTGATACAATTAAGAATTATCCTGTTTCAACCATTGAAATCGGTGTTCAGTCCATGGATAATCAGGTGCTGGCTAAGGCAAAACGGGGACACACCGCCTTGGATACGGAAAAAGCAGCGGCCATGCTAAAAGAGCGGAACTATGAAGTCGGTATGCAGATGATGGTTGCACTACCGGGTGATGACGAAACCAAATCCCTTATTACCGCACAAAGAATGGCATCACTTTCTCCGGATTTTGTCAGGATTTATCCTACGGTTGTTCTTGCAAGCAGCCGTCTTGCCGTATGGTATAAAAAAGGAGAATATACTCCCTGGTCTCTTTCGCGATGCGTACCCTTTGTAAAAAATCTTTACCTTTTTTTCAAAAGCAAAAAGATACCGGTCATTCGTATGGGGCTTCAGGCCTCAGAGGATCTTGCAAAAGACACGACAATTTTAGCAGGACCTTACCATCCGGCTTTCGGACATATGATTCATTCCGAAATCTTTCTTGATATGGCCACATCACTCATGGAAGCCGAGAAGGGCTCTTGTGACAAAATTACCATAAAAGTTAACCCCCGAAGCATTTCAAAAATGAGGGGGTTAAAAAATAAGAACGTGGCATGCCTGAAAAGAAAATTTCAAATCAAATCACTCGAAATTATTCCGGATCTTTCCCTTGCTGAAGATAAATTGACTGTCGCGTCATGAACCTATTATTACCCAAAATATCCATGGAATGAACGGGGTAATCTTGTTTGATGATCAATGGATGAGTCTGTTGATTAATGGATAAGGTCAAGCATTTTCCGTGATGTGTATTCTCCCACATCCGCCAGAGCGTCTATGGGCAAAAACGATAGGGCATTATTTGAATAAAGGCAGGTGACCGAAGCCGAAAAATCGTCATCGGCGTCATAGAAAATATAGCAGAGGGCTATTTTGGGCAACGGGTAGACAATAAATGAAAAATCGCCTTTCACACTTGCCGGAGCGTTACATCCGAGGAGGTTTGCCATAAGTTGGTCTCTTGCTTTTTGGATTTTATCAACGTGTGGCACCAGAATCTGTTGAGTATGGGTGACGAAAGCCCTGGCATAGGGCATACTGTTTGGAAAATCCTTAAAGGCTTTTAACGGCTCCAGCATGCTTGGCTTTGGCCTGGCATGGAGCGCATACAGGGAAATCAGAATCCCGATCACGCCTGTCTGTTGGACTGCGTCCAGAAAGATTCCATCGGGTCGAAGCTCACATTTCTCACCAAACGCATCAAATAAAAAGGAATCTCCATCCCGTTCCGAGGGTAAAACCCGTGCCAGATTTTCCGGGCAATTTTCATAAAGTCTTTTAAGATTATCCCGTACAATTTTAGCGTAATTGTCGCCCATAACTTCCATACTTAATATTCTCCATTTTTTGCTTTGTTTATCACGACGATTTACAATATTTAAATTTGATTTGATTTTTTAAATGAATTTATATAGTTAGTAAAGTAGAAACTAACTTTTCCATAAATTATGAATCAGATTATTAACTCGACTTTCTATGATTATTCGCTTATGGAGAGATAAATTCTTGAAGGTTGACAATGTATATTCACAGCAGTATATTTCAATCTGATTTTAATTTTATTAAGAAAAATTTATGAAAGGAAATACTCTTATGGCGAAAGGTATTATGGAAATAGCTGACAGCAGCTTTGATGAGGAGGTGTTGCGGTCTGAAAAACCGGTATTGGTTGATTTTTGGGCCCCCTGGTGCGGTCCGTGCAGAGCAATAGAACCGCTTGTTGAAGAGCTTGCAGAGACTTTTGGCGACAAATTCAAATTTACGAGATGTAATGTTGATGAAAACCCGGTTACACCGACTAAATTCGGGATAAAATCTATTCCCACCCTTATTTTCTTTAAAGAGGGAAAAGTTCTCGATAAGATTGTCGGTATCGTTCCTAAATCAAAACTCGAAGAAATTATAACTAAGGTTTAACAGGAAAATATGCAATGAAAAGCGTGGATTACGAGCTTGTCATTATCGGCGGTGGCCCTGCTGGGCTCACCGCCGGTCTTTATGCGGCACGGGGCGGATTAAATGTAATTCTGATCGAAAAGATTGTGCCCGGCGGGCAGGTCATGATTAGCGACTGGATTGAAAATTATCCCGGATTTCCGGAAGGACTCAGCGGACCCGATCTGGTTCAGAAGATGACCGAGCAGGTAAAACGATTTGATCTGAATATAGAAAACAATGAGGTCGTTTCCGTAGATTTTTCCGAACCGGTTAAGCAAATCACCTTAAACGACAAAACCATCACAAGTCATACAATAATTATAGCAACCGGTGCTTCACCAAAAAAGCTGGGTGTTCCCGGAGAAGATATTTTTTACGGCAAAGGCATCTCTTCATGTGCCACCTGTGATGGTCCGTTTTTCAAAGACAGTGTCGTTGCTGCTGTGGGCGGCGGCGATACCGCTGTACAGGAAAGTTTGTTTCTAACCAAATTTGTAAAAAAAGTATACCTCATTCATCGGAGAGACAAACTGCGTGCTGCGGCAATTCTTCAGAAACGTGCATTGGCAAATGAAAAAATAGAAATGATATGGGATTCTGTGTTGACCGATATCAGCGGTTTAACTACTGTTGAAAATATTACCGTGCAAAATGTCAAAACAGGTGATAAAACACAACTTTCCGTTGATGGATGCTTTGTATGGGTAGGTACAATTCCCAACACTCAATTCCTGGCAAATAGTGTAAAACTGGATGAACACGGTTTTATTATTGCAGGTTTAGATGCGGAGACATCCGTGCCCGGAGTATTTGCCGCAGGTGATGTCAGAAATACCCCTTTGCGCCAGATCGCAACGGCGGTTGGCGACGGCGCCATCGCAGCTATTTCTGCAGAAAATTATATTGAAAACGTAAAAAAATGAAACGTATCATAGTGTTCGGCCTCATTTCGTTGTTTTTAGTTTCGGGTTGTGCATGGTTCAAGACCAAAGAAGAAAAAACGGCACAGGAACTTGTAAGGGATGGAATGGATCAATTCAACCGCGGAAGATATAAGGAATCGATAGCATCCTTTGAGAAACTCAAAGACTGGTATCCTTTCAGTAAATTTGTGCCTTTTGCGGAATTGAAAATAGCCGATGCCAATTATAATATTGAAGAGTATGAAGAAGCGGTCGCAGCATATGAAGAGTTTGAAAGTCTTCATCCCCGTAATGAAGCCATACCCTATGTTATATATAAGACCGGGCTCTGTTATTTTAAGCAGATAGATACTATCGACAGAGATCAGACCACGGCTAAAAAGGCGCTTAATACGTTCAATCGTCTTAAAAAACAGTTTCCGAAAGATTCATATACCATCAAAGCCGAAGAACATATAAAAAAATGTCTGGAAAGCCTTACCGGGCATGAACTTTATGTTGGACTTTTTTATTTAAAGAGCAAACATTACAAAGCCGCTTTACATCGGTTCAAGTCAATTCTGACTAATTACTCTGATGTGGGCGTCCACCAAATGGCTTTGCAACATATTGCCACCTGTGAGAAATTACTAAAAGAACAGGAAGGAGAAACGGCCTCTCAATAGAAAATAAACTCAATGCAGACGTTAGGAAAAATGCTTTACATCCTGCTTATGAAGATGTATTTAACCCAGTCCAGAAAGATATAAGGAGAAATAATAATGGCCAAAATGTGTGAAATATGCAAAAAAAAACCGCTTTTTGGAAATAATATAAGCCACGCCCACAATGTGACAAAACGTCGATTCAATCCAAACCTTCAGCGGGTGCGGACAGTGTATAAGGGCAGGGTCAAAAGGATAATGGTCTGCACCAACTGTATAAAATCAGGTCATATTGTTAAAGCGCCCTAGTGCTCGGACAGGGCGAAGCCCCTAAGTTCCAATTAAGGAGCTACGCGTCTATCCTCTTTACTTCTTGTATGTGTTTTATCTTCCTGATGGCCGATAGAACTCTTTTTAGATGTTCGGTATTTTTAACGGCTATGGTAAAATTGATGTCAACGATTTTACTCTCCCGTGTTTCCGTATGCGCGCTTAGTATATTCGAATCATTTTTGCTGATGTTGGAAGTAATATCAGCCAGCAAACCGACTCTGTCGTAAGATCGAATTCGAATTTTTACGGGATATGTATCTGCAACATCTATATTCCACTCCACGTCTATTTGCCGTTCGGGGCTCATTTTCAGGGCGTTGACACAACTGGTCCTGTGAACGGTAACTCCGTAACCCCTGGTGATATAGCCTGTAATCGGATCTCCGGGAACCGGCTGGCAGCACTTGCCAAACCTTATCAGGATATCATCAACACCCTTTACAACCACACCTTCGCTAGGCTTTTTCTTTCGTACACGGCTTACGATTTTGTTAAAGAGCGATTCGTGTTCTTTTTCCTCCTCGGGTTTGGGAGTAATTTTTCGTACGAGCTGCAAAGGGGTAATTTTACCGTAACCGACACTTGCAATCAGATCATCGATATGCTTAAAGCCAAAATGCTCAACAACCTTATCCATCTCTTCTGATTTCAAAAGCTTGTTAAAATTAAGGCGATATTTGCGAAAAGCCTTTTCGCACATCTCCCGGCCAAGAGAAATGCTCCGTTCTTTTTCCTGGATTTTGATCCACTGTCTTATTCTGGAACGGGCCTTTACTGTCTTGACAAAATTCAACCAGTCCTTGCTCGGATGGCCTTTCTTTGATGTAAAAATTTCAACAGTGTCTCCTGTTTTTAATTCATATGGAAGGGGAACAATACGGCCGTTTACTTTGGCTCCGGCGCACTGATTTCCGACTTCTGTATGAATTAAAAAAGCGAAATCGACAGGTGTGGCGCCTCTGGGTAAGGATTTTATTTCTCCTCGAGGAGTATAAACGTAAACTTCATCAGGAAAGAGATCGATTCGAACATTTTCCAGAAATTCATCCGGATCTCTGAAATCTTCCTGGTGTTCCACAAGGTTTTGAATCCAGGAAAATGTTTTGTTCATCTTTTCATCAAAACGGCGACCTTCCTTGTAGCTCCAGTGAGCGGCGATGCCGGATTTGGCGACCTTATCCATTTCTCGGGTCCGTATCTGTATCTCTATTCGTTCACCAAAAGGCCCAATAACTGTTGTGTGTAAGGATTGGTACATATTGGCTTTTGGAACGCCGATATAATCTTTGAACTTTTTGGCAACCGGTTTCCAAAGGGAATGTATCAAACCAAGAACTTCATAGCACTGAGGTATGGTATCGAGGATTATCCTGAAGGCAATTATATCGTACACTTCTTCAAATTCAAGGTTCTGGGAAAACATTTTTTTATTGATGCTGTAAAAATACTTGTATCTTCCCAGAACTTCGCATTTCAAATTGTGCTCATCCATTTTTTTCTTAATGAAGCTTTTAACGGTTTCGATATATTTTTCGCCTTCTTCCCTGTCTTGGTTGACATAATTTTCTATTTTAGAATATTCTTCAGGTTGAAGATACATAAAAGAGGTGTCTTCCAGCTCCTTTTTTATCCAGTAAATACCAAGACGGGCTGCAATAGGAGCATAGATATCAATGGTTTCCTGCGCTATTTTTCTCCTTTTTTTCTCCGAGTGAAACTCAAGTGTCCTCATATTGTGAAGCCGGTCCGCAAGTTTGATCAGTATGACCCGGATATCGTCCGCCATGGCAAGAATCATCTTTCTGATACTTTCGGCCTGGCGTGCCTGAGAACTGCTGCTAAAGGGAAGAGCACTCAGCTTGGTTACTCCCGAGACGATATGAGTAATTTCCTCGCCGAACATTGCATTTATTTCTTCCGGGGTGGCATGGGTATCTTCGATCACATCGTGCAACAGGCCGGATGCAACGCTGATCACATCGAGTTTCATATCAGCCAGAATGCCGGCGACTTCCAGGGGATGAGAAAGATAGGGTTCTCCGGACAGACGGACCTGACCATCGTGGACCCTGGCCGAGTAAATATAGGCACGGTCTATGATGTCCAGATCCGCATCCGGATAATATCCGGTAATTTTATCGATTATGTCATTGATACGGATCATCGAAGATTAATATGCCTTTGCAAATACCACCCGCCCGTTGCTCGGTCCGCCACAATATATACACTTACCTTTTTCCGATGGGCCGGACAGCGGGATGCATCTAATGGTCACACGGAGATCTTCTTTTATTTTCGTTTCGCAACGATCTTGCCCACACCAGTGTGACAATGCGAATCCCCCATGAATTTCAGGCTGTTCATGGTTTTCCGGTGTGAAAAATTTGTAAAATTCTTTTTTATCGTCCAGGGTTATGGAATGTGTTTTTCTCAACAACAGGGCACGCTCAAAAAGAGTTTGCTGTATTTCATCCAGGATATGTGTTATTTCTCCAACAAAACGATCCCTTTTAATCGATGCTCTTTCTCTGTGCCCCTTATCTCTCCTTCCAACATATACAGAGTTATCGGCGATGTCTCTGGGACCGATTTCAACCCGCACCGGTATTCCTTTTTTAATCCATTCCCATCCTCTGGCGCCCCCGATCTCGCGATCGTCAATTTCCACTTCAAGACAGCGGTGGTGGTAAAATTTATCTTTCAGTTCTTTTGCCAGGTTCTCAACATAGGTCATAACGGTCATCCTGTCCTCAGGTTTTCGGATTATGGGCATCAGAACTACATGTGATGATGCAACCCTGGGAGGAAGAATGATACCATCATCATCACCATGGGTCATTATGAGTCCGCCGATAAGGCGAGTGGATGCTCCCCATGAAGTGGTCCAGGCATATTCCTCTTTTTCTACGGAAGATTGGAACTTTATTTCAGAAGCTTTGGCAAAATTCTGCCCCAAAAAATGGGAGGTGCCGGCCTGGAGTCCTTTTCTGTCCTGCATCATTGCTTCGATGCACAAGGTGTCTACTGCTCCGGGAAATCTTTCTGAGGCTGTTTTTCTCCCCTTGATTACCGGCATGGCCAGGTGTTTTTCGGCAAGCCTGGAATAAACATCGAGCATAAGTTGAGTCCGTTCAACGGCTTCTTCTGCTGTGGCATGGACCGTGTGTCCTTCTTGCCACAGAAATTCACTGGTCCGTAAAAATACACGGGTTCGCATCTCCCATCTGACAACATTTGCCCATTGGTTTATAAGGAGCGGAAGATCGCGATAACTTGAAACCCACTTGGAAAATGAATCTCCAATTATGGTTTCAGAAGTCGGTCGTACAATTAAAGGCTCATTGAGCATTCCTGCAGGCTCAAGACCACCGTTGAGCCCTTTTTCAAGTCTGTGATGTGTAACAATTGCACATTCCTTTGCAAAGCCTTCCACATGTTCAGCTTCTTTTTCAAGAAAAGAAAGTGGTATAAAAAGAGGGAAATACGCATTTTTAACCCCTGTCTCCTTGAACATATCATTGAGTATGCGCATTATATTTTCCCACAGGGCATACCCCCAGGGTTTTATCACCATACATCCTCTCACGGGAGATTGGTCTGCCATTTGAGATGCCTTGACCACCTGCTGGTACCATTCAGGATAATCTTCAACTCGAGTAGGTGTTATCGCAGTCTTGTTTTGTTTTCCCATTCTGAATTCCTATAATTATTAAATTTTTCAATTTCAGCCAGTAAAACCTCAACAAGTTTCTCTTCCGGAAATTTTTTTATCACCTTGCCCTTCTTGAACAGAATCCCTGTGCCATCGCCGCCGGCAATACCGATATCAGCCTCCTTGGCTTCTCCCGGCCCGTTTACAACGCAGCCCATGATGGCAAGTTTAATCGGCAAGGGGTTTAACAATAAAGCCTTTTCAATACGTTCCACAATATTAAAGAGATCGATTTTACATCGTCCGCAGGTCGGGCATGATATAATGTCGGGCCCATACCGTCGGATATCAAGCGCTTTCAGAATTTCATATCCAACCCTAACCTCTTCAACCGGATCCCGTGTTAAAGAAACACGGATCGTATCTCCGATACCGTCTGCAAGGAGCATTCCTATTCCCAGGGACGACTTGACGATTCCTGAATAAAGCCCTCCCGCCTCTGTTACACCCACATGAAGCGGCAAATCGGTTTTTGAGGAAAGGAGCCTGTAAGCCTCTACGGTACGATGTACATCAGAGGCCTTGATCGAGATTTTTATATTGTGAAAATCCAATGACTTTATTAAATCAATATGCCGCATGGCACTTTCAACCATGGCTTCTGCACTTGCCACATGATATTTCTTCAGGATGTTTTTTTCAAGGGAGCCCGAATTAACTCCGATTCTAATCGGGACATTAAAAGTCTTTGCGCAGTCAACAACCGCTTTTATTTTTTTATTACTACCGATATTACCGGGATTTAGCCTCAACCCGTCAGCACCTGCCTTTACCGCGGCTATGGCCAGGCGGTAGTCAAAATGTATGTCAGCTATTATCGGAATAGATACTTTTCCCTTAATTAAAGAAATTGCCTCAGCAGCCTCCTGGTCAGGCACGGCCACCCTTACAATTTCACATCCAGCCGTTTCCAGGCGCTGAATTTGTGAAACAGTGGCCGGAACATCTTGAGTAAATGTATTTGTCATGGACTGGACCGCAACAGGAGCATTGCCGCCAACCGTTACATTTCCGACCTTAATTGGGCATGTATTTTTGCGTTTTATTAAAAAAGGCATAATCGTTTGTTATTAAAATTTAGTTTTTATTAATTTTTAGCAGGACATATAATTAGCAGACAGATCTTTTAAGTTCAAGAAAAATACATATTTTGTATTTGGCTTATAAAAAATATGGTAGTATAAAAACTTACAGGCTTCGCCCAAATTGGCCTCCGGCCCGGAGGGAATGTTGGAATACCGGAATGATGGTCCGCATTTTTGCGACGGACCTGTGAGGAGAATTTGTGATTGAAATGTTCCAGATATAATCGTTTTATGATTAGGAGCCTATAATTACGGTCCGGGGCTTTGCAAAATGGGAAAGTGGGTTGTTGATAAAATTCATCTTGACAAGGAAGTCAAAATATTCATAGGCGACTCAATTGTTTTGTAAAATTTCCGCGACATAAATTATAAAAGGAGAAATGTAATGGACCGGCAAAATGGTAAAAGATTTGTGGTAAAACACGGGCCGGATGCAAAACCGGACAGTTTAATTAAAAATGAAATTTTAAAAAGGACTAATAAAAACGAAATTTCTTGTGCGGTTGCTTTTGAAATAGCAAAAGAGCTGCAAGTGTCAGCAGATGCGGTGGGTATGACCGTTGACCTGATGAATTATAGGCTGGTAAAATGCCAACTGGGATTGTTTGGGTATCAGCCAAAAAAAAAGATTGTGAAGCCTCAAAATACGGTAACTGAGGATTTAAAAAATACCATTTCTGACGCGTTGGTCCAGGGAAGACTCACATGCAAGAGCGCATGGGATATCGCATCCCGATTTAAAATGCACAAAATGAAAGTCAGCGGTGCCTGCGAAGGCATTGGGATCAAGATAAAACACTGCCAGCTGGGAGCGTTTTAGTTCGAGTTTTTGACCCGATTCTATTATATTCCGTCAATTTTCTGACACATCGTTGAGTTTCTGATAAAGGAGTTATGTCAAAACTTTTTTTGGAGCCACAGCTAAGCAGCATAACTATTTATAGTTATTGATATAAAGTTTTTTGGCACAAAAAGTGCTGTAATTGTAATGAGGGGTCGGGGAGTTGTTTCGATTCAATAGCTCCATAAATAATCAGCCACTACATCATACAAACTCATTATATGTGAAAAATAGGATAAATTCATGAAAACTGTTTATGTTAACTATGCCAATCAAGCAACGATAATCTGTCCCAAATGCGCCTTGACGAAAGAGATAGATATGACGAATTTCAAGAATACTCAAAAGAGCCTGAAGGGCAAATGCCGATGTGGCGAGGTTTTTCGGTTTACCATCGAATTTCGAAAAAATTACCGCAAGAAAGTCAGACTCGCAGGCGAATACCGTATTAAAGGAAAAGAAAAAAAAGGAGAAATAATCGTTGAAGACCTTTCAATGAATGGAATCCGGTTTGTAAATATGGGATCACACCAAATTTCGATAGATGATACGTTGGAAGTCAAATTTAAGTTAGATAACCAAATGAGATCAGAAATCAACAAACTCGTTAAGGTGATATGGGTGAAAGATAAAATTGTCGGTGCAGAATTCAGCGAACCGAAATCATTTAAATCGGAGTTGGGCTTTTATTTGAGAACATAATTATAAAATATTTTTTAAGTTTTTAATAATTGAAGGTTTGACATGTAAGTTGCGGTCAGATATCAATTCAATCAATTCCTAACCCAATTGCTATAAGGAGGTTCAATTTGGTGAAACAGTATTCCATAAGTCCTGATGGCGAAAAGTTCCAGTTACCCGAGCCGGATGAGTATGCAAGGGAATTCGAACGGCTAAAGAATATAGTACATGACCAGCGAGACAAGGGTCGTGAGATTGTGGTGGTCATGGGCGTAGGATTTGTCGGTGCTGTAATGGCTGCAGTGGTGGCTGATTCGGAAAATGAAAATGAAAATCCCGTCAAGTTTGTCATTGGAATGCAGCGGCCGAGTACTCGCAGCTACTGGAAGATTCCCTTGCTGAATCGGGGATTGCCTCCTGTACAGGCAGAGGACCCGGAGGTGTTGCCGATGATCCGCCGCTGCGTTAATGAGAAAAAGACCCTCACGGCCACGTTTACTTACGAGGCCCTGAAGCTTGCAGATGTGGTGGTTGTAGACGTTCAGTGTGATTACCTGAAGGAGTCTTTGGGTGATGTGAAGAACGGCCAGACGGACATGGCCGCATTGGAGATATCATTGGAGATCATCGCCGAACACATCACCCCTGATGCGCTTGTGCTCATCGAAACAACCGTGGCCCCGGGCACCACCGAACAGGTGGCTTATCCCATTATGAGGAAAGTGTTTCGCAAACGTGGTATTGAGAGTGATCCCTTGTTGGCCCATAGTTTTGAAAGGGTGATGCCCGGCAAGCATTATATTGCCAGCATCCGCGATTTTTGGAGGGTTTGCAGCGGAACCAACCAGGAGGCCACCAGCCGGGTGGTAAAGTTTCTCGAAGAAGTGATCAATACGGATGAGTATCCTCTTACTGTATTAAATCGGCCCATTGAGTCGGAAACGGCAAAAATCGTGGAAAATAGTTACCGTGCAACGATTCTGGCGTTCCTCGACGAATGGAGCCTGTTTGCCGAACGAAATGGCGTAGACCTTATCAAAGTTCTCGAAGCTATCAGGGTCAGACCCACCCACAGTAACATTATTTTTCCGGGACCCGGCATAGGCGGCTACTGCCTGCCCAAAGACGGCGGGCTGGGAATGTGGGCATACCGACACATTCACGGGTTTGAAGACGATATTTTCAAGATTACCCCCCTCGCCATCAATATCAACGACACCCGGGCATTGCACGTTGCCCAACTTACCCGTGATGCACTCCGCAATATGAGCCGTCCGCTGGCGGCCGCGGAAATCCTGCTCCTTGGAGCCTCTTATCGCGAGGACGTTGGAGACACTCGATACAGCGGATCTGAGTTGATCGTTCGCAGACTGACTGAAATGGGAGCTGAACTTAGGGTGCACGACCCCTATGTACAGCACTGGTGGGAATTTGAAAAGCAAGACGAGTACCCTTCCCCAACGCATAGCCTGAAAAGGTTCTTTCGCAACCAGGGCAAACTTGCCGACCTGCACGTTGAGCAAGACTTGTCACAAGCATTATACGGTTCCGATGCAGTTATTTTTGCAGTCAGACACAAGCATTATTTAGATCTGGACCCCGATAAAGTAGTGGAGACCGCCGGCTCTCCGCTGGCAGTAATCGACTGCTTCGGTGTATTGGATGATACTAAAATCAAGCGCTATTTCGAACTTGGCTGTGAGGTCAAGGGGTTGGGCCGAGGCCACGTCAAAAGGATTAAGGATCAGGTGCGAGCCGAAAGAGAGGAAATGCTGCTGGCATTAAGCGCCGAGCATCAAGCGGATCGCACATAGCGTGGACTCCAAAACACACGCCTCAATTGTATCAAATAAAATAATCGACAATAGCCGATATCTTTTAAAATAGACCCACAAATGGATTAAAGCGCTTTTCACTACCGATGCTTGTTTCCGGGCCATGTCCTGAAAAGACCCTTACATCATCGTCCATTTTGAAAAGTTTTGTCCTAATGCTTGATATAAGGGTGTTAAAATCTCCGCCGGGAAAATCGGTGCGCCCGATGGAACCGGCAAAAAGCGTATCTCCCACAAAAACGATTTTGTCTGTATAAAGTGAAATACCTCCCGGCGTATGCCCTGGAGTATGAATAACCTTTAGCGCAATTTTTCCAAAAGAGACGCTATCGCCTTCTTCAATGGTTTGATCACATGGCGGCGAATTTTCAACTGAAATTCCAAAAACAGCGGCATTGGTTGAAAGCGAACCCAGCATGGGAGCATCAAGGGGATGGATCAGGATGTCTGCGCCGGTTGCATCTTTTATTTTTCCGTTTGCACTGACATGGTCAAAATGGCCATGTGTATTGATGATATATTTTACTTTTAACTCGGAATCTGCAAGAGAAAGTAGAATCCTGTCGGCATCACCCCCGGGATCGATGACAACACCTTCCATTGTTTCTGCACATCCGAAAATAAAACAGTTTGCCATAAGCGGCCCAACAACAAGTTCTTTAATAATCAAGACAGCCTCCTTAGTGATTTGATTCGTAAATTCAATGACGTGTTTTATATCATTATAATTATAACGGATAGACCAAGCTAACTCTCGCGGGTGTAATCAAAATCGGGCCCGTTGGGCCCGTGTTTTTACCGGTTTAGTTTTATTGAATATTATTCTTTACAATAACCTCTTCTTTTTCAAGTGCTATGCGAATGCTGTCGAGAATTCCATTGATAAAAGCGCCTGATTCCTTGGTGCCAAATTTCTTTCCCACGTCAATCGCTTCGTTGATGGATACTTTATGTGGAATATCATGGCAGTAAAGCAGTTCATATACGGCAACTCTCATGGTGTTTCTGTCAACGCAGGACATGCGGCTGAGCTTCCAGTTGTCGGAAAAACGTTCAAGGATCGAATCGATTTCACCTTTGACCTGCATAACACCTTTTACAAGCTTAAGAAAAAAGGGAAGCATTTTCTTTGGGGGAGAAAAATTGTCACAGAACCTTTCCAGCATCTCATTTGAGTCATTCTGACTCATATCCATATAAAAGAGCGCCTGCATGGCAAGTTCTCGTGACTTGCGTCGGTTTCCCATGGTTATGCCCGGTCGACAACCTCAATCAAATTTGCCATCTCAATAGCTGCTATTGCAGCATTCCATCCTTTATTGCCGGCTTTTGTTCCGGCACGCTCGATGGCCTGTTCGATGGTATCGGTCGTCACAATGCCAAAGATAACCGGAATTCCGGAATCGAGACTGACCATGGCGATCCCTTTGGACACCTCAGCGCTGACATAATCAAAATGTGGTGTTGCCCCCCGAATGACCGCACCCAGACAAACAACGGCACTATATCGACCCGTTGTCACCATTTTTTTTGCCATCAACGGTATTTCAAATGCACCGGGAACCTTCACAATTTCTATATCTTCATCTCGGGCGCCGGAGCGTAACAGTCCGTCTACGGCCCCCTCTTTAAGCCTGTCGGTGATAAAATCATTAAAACGGCTTACCACAAGTGCAAATTTTTTGCCTTCTGCCAGCAGGTTGGCCTCTAAAATTTTTGGCATTTACATTCCTCCCGGTTTAAATAAATAAAATCGTATCATTATAGTCACTTTTCCGGCTTGACCGGGTTAGATTAATTATGAATTCTGTAACTTTAGTTCACTTTAGGCACTTCAAACTTCAAACTTTTAGAATTCAACTTATACGGGATAGTTGTCTTGATAAAAATACGTAATCGAATTTACGAATTAGAGCACTAAAGCACCAAGAAAGAATAATAAATATATCCTTTGTGTCTTAGTGCCTTTGTGGCAAATATTTTTGGTTCTCTACGAGCCATAGGCTTACAAGCCGGAGACCGGTTTATCCGGATTAGGGTATTGTATCAATATTTAACAGATGTCCCATCTTAAGCTTCTTGCACTCAAGATACCCAACATTATATTTATTGGGTTTTATTTCAATTTCTATCTGTTCTACAATACTGAGGCCATATCCTTCAAGACCGACCATTTTCTTGGGATTATTTGTAAGAAGCTTCATCTTTTTAACCCCAAGTTCCACAAGAATCTGGGCGCCGATGCCGTAATTTCTCATATCCGGCTTGAATCCCAGCTCTTCATTTGCCTCAACCGTGTCAAGGCCGTTATCCTGGAGTGCATATGCTTTTAATTTATTAACAAGGCCGATACCTCGCCCCTCCTGGCGGATATAAAGCAATACTCCGGATCCTTCCTTATCAATCATTTCCATGGCCTTATGTAATTGTTCACCACAGTCGCAGCGGAGTGAACCGAAAATATCTCCTGTCAGACATTCCGAATGAACCCGAACAAGCACAGGCTTGTTGGAATCAATTTCACCCTTCACCAAGGCGATATGAAGTAACTCATCCACATCATTTTCGAAAACAAAGGCTTTGAATTCTCCGGCAATTGCAGTGGGGACAACCGTTTCCGCTGCTCTTCTCACAAATGATTCGGTGCGCATCCGGTATTCAATGAGATCGGCGATGGCACATATTTTTATATCATGTTTTTTGCTGAAATTTTCCAAAGCCGGCATTCTGGCCATGGTGCCGTCATCGTCCATGATTTCACAAATTACGCCGGCAGGCTTTAAACCGGCAAGACGCGCCAGATCTATAGATCCTTCAGTCTGACCGGCACGCACTATCACTCCGCCTTGTTTGCCCCTCAGGGGGAATACATGTCCTGGCCGTACAAGATCACTCGGTTTGGCATCACTTGCCACAGCCGTAAGGATTGTAGTGGCACGGTCCGCAGCAGAAATACCGGTGGTTACACCGCATCGAGCTTCGATGGATACGGTAAAACCGGTCTGAAACCGTGATGTATTGTTGTCGACCATGAGCGGAAGGTCAAGGGAGTCAATCTTTTCTCCGGTCATTGAGAGGCATACCAGTCCTCGACCGTATTTTGCCATGAAATTAATGGCTTCAGGTGTAACCGCTTGGGCAGCCATTGTAAGATCGCCCTCATTTTCTCGGTCTTTATCATCAACGAGAATGACCATGCGTCCGGCCCTTATTTCTTTAATAGCATCTTCAGTGGATATAAGTGACATTATTAATTATTTTCTCCTCTCAATACAACCACGGATGAACACTGGATAATAGGTAATGGATTTAAATAAAACCGCTTTTGGCCAGAAATTGCATATCGACAGACCGCCCGGTTTGATTTTCTTTGTCATGGCTTTGTATTTCTGTGACAAAGCGTTCAACATACTTTCCGATCATGTCCGTTTCAATATTGACGGGATCCCTGACCTTGCTGAGTATTATGGTTGTCAATTTTGCAGTATGCGGGATTATACTGACATCAAAACTGCTGCGATCACAGTTATTGATTGTAAGGCTGATGCCGTCCACTGCAATCGAACCTTTTTTTATCATGTACCGTGAAAATGATTCAGGCACGCCGATAGTAACAATTACGGCATTGCCTTTGTTTTGTTTTTGCTTTATGGTTCCCATGCCATCTATATGTCCTGAAACAAGATGACCGTCTATGCGTCCAGAAAGCCGAAGAGCACGCTCAAGGTTCACACGATCTCCGATCTTTGCCCTGCCAAAAGTTGTTTTTGCAAGTGTTTCAGGCGACACATCAACTTGAAAACGTTGGCCATGGATCTTAACCACAGTCAAACAGACGCCGCTAATTGAAATACTGTCTCCGATCTTGGTTTGCTCAAGAACAAAATCCGCGTTAAAAGCAAAACGTTTTCCCTGGCTTTCAGACCGTATCTCAATAATGGTTCCCAGACCTTCTATGATTCCTGTAAACATAAATAATAAAATGGGCGTTATTGTTAAATCTAACTTTTGCAATCAATTGATAATGCAACAAAACCGGCCGAGACGAGGTTCCTGAAGGGTCAACTTTTTTTGAAATCTAATCCGGATTTCATCCTTTTATTTTACCTGTTATCGGCATACTGATATTGATAATAAGGTCTCAATATCGCATTGTAAATATCCCAAATTATCTTTTTCAAAAAAAGTTAATGCAGATTTTAGGTTAGATCACTTATCAATATACCCTTGGATCATGACATCCTTGCCGAATTGTCTGACATTAATGTCTTTCACCGGTATGCAACTTTTCATCAAATCTGCACCCTGTCCTTTACAGATCGGCACACCATCATCTCCGCCGAGAATTTTGGGGGCGAAAAAAAAGAAAATTTTTTCAACAATGCCGGATGACAAGGCTGATGCAATAACCCGGCTGCCTCCTTCTATGAGGAGACTGGTTATACCCAATTCCCCTAAGCGGTCCATGAGTATATCAAGATCGATCAGACCGTCCTTGACGGGTGACTCAATAATCTTTGCACCCCGTTGTTCTATTCTGGCTTTTTTGTCCTCTGAAACCGAATGACCGGTTATAATAATTGTATCAGAATCAGAATCAAGCCGCAACAGCTTAGCTCTTTCAACAATTTTAAGATGGGTATCGAGAACAATCCTTACCGGATCAAGGCCCTTTAGACTTTCAAGACGGTTTGCCAAACGGGTTGTTAGACTGGGGTCATCTTTTTCTACAGTATTAATGCCCACCATAATAGCGTCCACAGCATGCCGAAGCCGGTGGACAAATTTTCTCGCTTCTTCACCGGTAACCCACCTGGAATCCCCTGTTCTTGTTGCAATCCTCCCGTCCAAAGTGGCCGCACATTTGATGATTGTGAATGGACGATTTGTCTTAACGTATTTTATATAAATTTCATTAAGTCTTTTCGCCCGTTCTTCACAAACCCCCGTTTTGATACCGATTCCCCGGCGTTTTAAATAATCTGTTCCCCCTCCCCTAACTCCGGGATTGGGGTCATGCATTGCAACAACGACCCGTCTGATGCCGGCTGCAAGTATCTTTTCGGTACAGGGAGGCGTTCGTCCAGTATGATTGCAAGGCTCAAGGGTCACATAAAGGGTTGCTCCTTGTGCCAACGCTCCGGCATCATTCATAGCATTGACTTCGGCATGCGCTTTCCCCGCAGCATGATGGTATCCTTTTCCGACGACCTTCCCGTTTTTAACAATTACGGCACCGACCATGGGGTTGGGAGAAGTAAAGCCCTCTCCCTTTTTTGCAAGGCCAAGTGCCAGTTTCATGAAATATTCGTCGTTCATTATCTCCCGGCTATTTGGCTTTATGTTCGCTCAAAAGGCTTTTTAGCTCAGAAACAAAATCGTTTACATCTTTGAATTCTCTATACACGGATGCAAATCTTACGTATGCAACATCGTCTATTTCATGAAGTTTGGCCATGACTTTTTCGCCAATTTTGTGGGAAGGTATCTCTTTTTCCCCGGTTTCTCTGAGATCGCGTTCCAGATCATCAAGAAATTCTTCAATAATATTAACACTTATGTTTCGCTTCTGACAGGCTTTTTGGATACCTGAACGTAATTTTTCGCTGGAAAAAACTTCACGACGCCCATCTTTTTTGATAATCATGACAGGGATTTCTTCTATATGCTCGTAGGTTGTAAATCGTCTACTACATACCAGGCATTCCCTGCGCCTGCGAATTACATTCCCATCCTTGCTTAATCTAGAGTCGATAACTTTGTTGTTAATTTCCCCACAAAATGGACATTTCATGAATTCCTCCCTGCTAAGGGCCTCGGAAAAAATAAATTACTTTATCTTACTTGTCTTATGGCTCGAATTCTTTGTTGCACCCACCCGTGAATACGTAAAGTATGCACCCGTTGTGCGCCTCAAATTCGAACAAAAAACTGGCGTAATTCTGGGGGTTTATTTTTTTCTGAGGCACTAACTGTCATTAAATTGAATTAATTCAATACCTGCTTCAGTAAACATTTCTTCAGACATGGCGTCCGCATATCCGGAATGGTAGTAAATCTTCTTTATTCCGGCGTTAATGATAATTTTAGCACATATGGAACACGGCATGTTTGTACAGAAAAGGGTTGCGTCCTTTATGGAAACACCATGATAGGCGGCCTGAATAATAGCATTCTGCTCAGCATGTATGCCTCGGCACAGTTCATGTTTTTCCCCTGAGGGCACGTTTAATTTTTCACGCAAGCACCCGATTTCACTACAGTGTTTAATGCCGGTCGGGGCGCCGTTATAGCCGGTAGACAGAATTCTTTTATCCTTTACAATCAAAGCGCCTACAGTCCGCCTGATACATGTTGAACGTTTGGCCACAAGAAACGTAATATCCATAAAATAGGTTTGCCATGAAGGGCGATTTTTTTTCTGATACACTTTTTATCCCGCTGCGCAAGACCCGTTACCATATAGAGGAAAAGCTTCACAAAGTTCGCGAACTTTTGTCTTTGTATCCTTAATAAGAGCTTTATTGTTGTAATTTTGGAGCACATCAACAATAAGCTCCGCGATTATTTGCATCTCCGGTGTTTTCATACCTCTTGTGGTAATGGCAGGTGTTCCAATACGAACACCGCTGGTTACGGATGGGCTGAGCTTTTCAAATGGTATGGAGTTCTTATTGACGGTAATTCCGGCACGGACCAATACGTCTTCGGCATCTTTCCCGGTTATGTTAAGATTCCTTAAATTGATAATCATCATATGGTTATCGGTACCGCCTGAAACCAATTGTATTCCATGGTGCATCAGACGGTCAGCAAGAACCTTTGCGTTTTTAACGATATCTTTCTGATAAGCCACAAACGAATCACTCAAAGCTTCATGGAAAGCAAGCGCTTTTGCAGCAATGACATGCATCAACGGTCCCCCCTGAATTCCGGGGAATATTTGTTTATTCAATTTAGCACTATAGTCGGTTCTCGCCAGAATCAAACCCCCGCGCGGGCCTCTTAATGTTTTGTGAGTTGTTGAAGTCGTAACATCCGCAAAAGGTATTGGAGAAGGATGAAGCCCGGCTGCCACCAGTCCGGCTATGTGAGCCATATCCACCATCAAATAAGCGTTTACAGATTCGGCAATTTGGGCAAATGCTTCAAAATCTATGATACGCGGGTAGGCGCTCGCACCGGCAACAATCAGCTTTGGCCGATGCTTTTCCACCAATAGCGCCAATTCTTTATAATCAATGGTTTCGGTATCCCGGTTTACGCCGTAGTGGAGAAAATTATAAAGCTTTCCTGAAAAATTGGCCGGACTTCCGTGTGTAAGGTGCCCGCCGTGGGACAAATTCATTCCAAGAACCGTGTCTCCCGGTTCTAACAGAGCAAAATATACCGCCATATTTGCCTGTGATCCTGAGTGGGGCTGGACATTGGCATAGGCGGCATTGAATAATTGTTTGACCCGATTTATGGCCAGATTTTCAACAATATCAACATATTCACACCCACCATAATAACGCTTATCCGGATAACCTTCAGCATATTTATTGGTAAAAACACTTCCCTGCACGGCCATGACCGCCGGGCTGGCAATATTTTCCGATGCAATAAGCTCTAAAGTGTTTTTCTGCCTGTCCATCTCCATGATGATTGCATCGGCAATCTCATGATCCACCTTCTCAATAAGTTTCAAGTCCAAACATCATTCCTTTTTTAAAGATTGTGCTTTCAGATCTCGTTAAAGTGAACTAAGTACATATATTCATAAATACGGTAACGCATTTATAACTTGGTTTATTCATTAACTTTGGCTCAGGCACTTCAAACTTTTAGAATTCAACTTATATGGGCAGTTGTCTTGATAAAAATACGTAATAGAATTTACGAATTAGAGCACTAAGAAACTAATCCGTCATCGCGGTGTCTATCCTATCAAACTTATCCAATCGACGCTGGTGCCGTCCGCCTTCAAAGGGTGTTTCAAGCCAGGCTTTCACTATCTCCACGGCAAGTATATCTCCCACAACACGAGCGCCTAAAACCAGTATATTCGAATTGTTATGGCGTTTGCTCATAATAGAGGAAAAAAGATCCGTACACAGAGCCGCTCTGACATGAGGAAATTTGTTGGCAACCATTGACATACCGATTCCGGTACCGCACATGAGTATCCCGCGCTCAAACTTACCCACTGAAACCATAGACGCAACTTTGATTCCAAAATCAGGATAATCGACCGAATCTTCACTATAGCAGCCTGCATCTTCGACATCAATACCTCTTTCAATAAGGAATACTTTAACCTTTTCCTTCAAATCATAAGCTGCATGGTCACTTCCGATAATAATAGGTGTTTTCTTTTCCGGCATTGCTTTATCCTGGCATTGGAATTATTCGGTTTCAATAACAGTGCGGCCTTTGTAAGTACCGCAACTGGGGCAAGCATGGTGTGGAAGCCGGGCATCACCGCACTGGGGACAGCTCGTCAGGTTAGGGCCCGCAATTTTCTGATGAGTCCTTCTTTTATCCCGCTTTGATTTTGATTTTTTTCGTTTTGGTACAGCCATAAGTTCTCCTTTAAAAAATTATTTTTATATATTATTTTCAAATCATTCTCCTGTTTCAAGGTTGAAGTTTAACTAAGTGAAATAATAAGGACTGTCAAGATATTTTACATTTTATCATCAGTGGGCTCCATAAGTTGTTGAGAAGTTAAACAGAAACTTAGTTCGCTTCGCTCACAATTGGGATGTTGGAATACTGGAATGCTGGAATAATGGGTTTTGGAATGCTGGTGCAATGGTTTATTGGGAGAATGTACCTGACAAAAATATAAAAAAACAGGGAATTTCCTTTAAAAAACATCATTCCAATATTCCATTATTCCATGTATAGGACAAAAACTTCATTTTCCTAAAACCCCTTTAACTTAAATAAGTTGTAGAAATTCCGAAACGTTTAATTATCCATAAGCCTGGATGCAAGACCGGAAAGACGCTCTGTGGGTTTGTTGTTTCTGAGGGCAATGTTCAGGGCTTTTTTTGTACCCACAAGAATTACCAAAGTTTTTCCCCTTGTCATTGCAGTGTATAACAGGTTCCTTTGCAAAAGAACAAAATGCTGGGTCATTATTGGCAATATTACAGCGGGGTATTCCGATCCCTGAGACTTGTGCACCGATATGGCATACGCCAGGGATATTTCATCCATTTCAGTAAAATCGTAAGTTACAATTCTGCCATAGAAGTTCACCGAGAGTTGCTTTTCTTTTCTGTCAACGGAGTTTATGATTCCGATATCTCCGTTGAAAACCTCCTTTTGGTAATTATTTTTCAGGTGCATGATTTTGTCGCCGGTTTTGAACGTACTGCCCATGGCTTCAATCATAACCGGGTTTGGGTTCAAGACCTTTTGAAGAACCTGGTTGAGGTTGGTCGTTCCGATCACGCCTTTGTGCATCGGGGTTAGAACCTGAATTTCATACATAGGATCAAAGTCAAAACGCTCAGGGATGGTTCTGGCACATAATTCAATAATTGTGGACACTACCTTGTTTTGATTATTTTGTTCCATGAAGCAGAACTCGGAAAGACCGTCCGAATCATCCAGAGGTTTCAGAACCGGAGATTCCCCTCGCCGTACCCTGTGAGCATTCACAACGATAGGACTTTCATGGGCCTGTCTGAAAATTTTTTTAAGATAAAAAACCGGTAGTAGTTTCGATTTGATCATATCGGCAAGCACATTGCCGGGGCCAACGGATGGAAGTTGAAAAATGTCACCAACCAGTATCAGTACAGAGGTCATTGGAAGCGCCTTTATCAGATGATACATTAAAAAGGTGTCGACCATGGAAGCTTCATCAATGATCATTGCATCTGCATCGAGAGGATTATCCGGGTTTTTTTCGAAAAGACCCTCTTTGAAATTAAATCCAAGCAATTTGTGAATGGTTTTTGCCTTGCTTCGGGTAACCTCGGATAGCCGCCGGGCTGCCCGTCCGGTAGGCGCCGCAAGAAGAACATGTTTTCCTAACACTGAAAAGACGGCATTAATAGATCTTATTAGGGTTGTTTTGCCTGTTCCCGGTCCTCCGGTTATGATAACCGCTCGATGGGAAAGTATCTCTTCAAGGGCATTAAGCTGTTCGGAAGAGAGGGTTATGGCAAGTTTGTTTTGAACTTCTTTTGCAATACGTTCCGCGTTTATACCGGATGCTGTCACGGGAACAGATAACAGGGCTTTAAGTCTGTTTGCTATACCGATTTCCGCCTGATGAATTTCTTTCAGATAAACAATTTTTTTGTCTGGGTCGCCCGGTGCACTTTCAATAACAAGTTCTCCGGCAGTAAAAAGCCTATCGATTTCATTCAGGGTTACTCCAGGCGTTATCCGGAAAAGATTTTTGCAGTGATCAACAATTTGATCTTGGTAAGCAAAAACATCTCCTTGATTTATAACTTGTTGTATTACATGGAGAATGCATGCCATCACCCGCCGGGGGTGGTCTTTTTCAATACCCAGCTTCTGAGCGACGGTATCGGCGAAATAGAAACCTATGCCGGGGATATCGGTTGTCATACAAAAAGGGTCTTTGCTTATGATGTTGACAGCGTCCGGGCCATATTCCTTGAGTATTTTTGCACAATAAGAGGTTTGGACACCCATTTTTTGCAAAAACTGCATTAAACTTCTCGCAACATGATGGTCTTTCCAGGCATTACATATTAACGCTGCTTTCGCCTTTCCGATAGCTTTAACTTCCAGCAGTTTCTCAGGTTCTTTTTCTATTATTTCAAAAGTTTTTGCTCCGAAACAGCTGACGATCCGATTGGCCATTGAAGGCCCGATTCCTTTGATAATGCCGGATTCCAGGTATTTTCTAATACCATCTATTGTTGCCGGCAAAACAACTTCATACGACGCAATTTTAAATTGCTGGCCATATCTGGGATGGATTTCCCAGATCCCTTTAATTTTAAGGGGTTGGCCCGGATTGACCGCCGCCATTGTGCCGACGATTGTTACGATATTATGGGTTTTGCTGGTTTTTAGCTTTGCAATGGTATAATGGTTTTCAACGTTGAAATAGGTGATTCTTTCCAGACATCCTTCGATGGTGTTTATGGGAAGGGATTTTTTCATAAGAATTAATGACTACTTATTAAGGGCAAGGATCCAGCCAACCGCTTCTAAAAGATCCCTGGCGATAAGGTCGGGATAGATTGCTTTTTCTTTAAGAATCTTTTCAGCTTTGCTTCCGTTGCCTGTTTTTACCAGAACAGCGTGTCCGCATCCGGCATTCCGGGCACATTCAATATCCTTAGCACTATCGCCAATCATGACCGAGGTTGCGATATCGATCCGGTATTTCTGCTTGGCCTTAAAAATCAGTCCCGGACTTGGTTTTCGGCAGTTACATCTGTCTTCCGGTACATGCGGGCAAAAAAATATATCTTTTATTTGGCCGCCTTTGGATGTGACGGTTTCTTTCATCATGGTATGCATGTAATCCAGCATTTTTCCGGTTACCATCTTGCGATTGATAACCGATTGGTTTGTAATAACAATAGTGGCGAATCCATTTAAAGTCAGTAGCTTTATCGCCTCTAAACTTCCGGGTAGAAACTCAAATTCAGACCAGCTTTTGATGTAATCCGGGGAATCCAGGTTAATAACGCCGTCCCGGTCTAGAAAAACAACTTTTCGGAGTATTTCTTTTTCAATTGTCTTCTGCAATTGCAAAGGCGTCCTTAAACCCGTTTTGAATCATAAATTCTTCACGTTGAATTGCCTGTTCCAGGGAGGAGCATCTGCCCACCCTCACCCGGTATAAAGCACTATAACCATTATAACATATTGTTATATAGATATTTTTATATGATTGGCCAAGTTTTTGTTTCAGTCTTTGAGCGTTTTTCAATTCACTGAATGCACCGATTTGAACGGTAAATTTTCCTTGATAATAATTTCCTGGAATATAGGATCGATCGGTGCTGCCGTCTAATTTTGGCTGAGCAATAGTACCGAGTGCGACGATTTCAACCTTAGCCGTACCCGGACCGACAATTCCAAGTTTTTTTGCGGCAGTGTAAGAAAGGTCAAGGATCCTACCACGGACAAAAGGACCCCGGTCGTTGATTCTGACATCAATCTTCCTGTTGTTTTGTAGATTACGTACGGTAAGATAAGTTCCCAAGGGGAGGGTTTTGTGAGCAGCTGTCATGGCATACATGTTGTAAATTTCGCCGTTGGCTGTCTTCCTGCCGTGAAATTTTCCGCCGTACCAGGAAGCCATTCCGCGTTGGCTGAAACCTCGTGCGTGCGGCAGTGGTTTGTACCAATTTTTCCCAATTTTGTAGGGCTTGGGATGCCCTGGAGGTGTTGGGGGAGGCGTTACTGTTGTACACCCATAAAAAAGAAATACCGGCAGACTGCAAAAAACAAGAAATTTGCCAATTAAAGGGAAATGTATTTTTAATAATTGAATGGCCATCATTATTTTTCGAATGCAATTTTCAAAACATCCTGCATTCTTTCTACAAATCGGAAACAGATTTTATTCAGAGCTAAATTGTGCGATTTTTTACTCGATCTGCACCTTGTATGTTTTATTACGCGTGAGCTTGGCAAGTCGAATCTGGAGAAATCCGTTTGAATATGACGCAGAAACTATTTCAGGATCAATGGGCGCAGGAAGATGCAGGATTCGCTCAAAATTACCGTACTGGATTTCCGCCAGTCTGTAGCTAGCGTTTTCTATGCGGGTGCATTCAGAACGCTTACCAAAAATTTTGACAGATTTAGTGCTGATTTCAAGTTCCAGATCCTCTTTATTAACACCGGCGATTTCACCCAGGATAATTATTTCGTCCGGGGTTTCATAAATATCCATTTGAGGCCTCCAGTTTCGTTCTGCTATCGTAAACAAGGGGGTTATGGACTTGAATATATCCTCAACTGTTTTTTCGAACCTGGCACCGAG
>JAYEFV010000313.1:0-2730 GCA_034658755.1 Thermodesulfobacteriota bacterium
GGAGGAGAACGCGGAAGAGGAGGACGCGGCGGCGGAGGGCGACGCTTTTAGTAAGCGACACTCGGACATAAGAACCGTGGTGATCATCATTAGTATATAAATAACACCTAACAACGGTTTTAAAATCGGGCGTAGGCATAGTAAATCTTTAAAAAGGGAATCGATATAGTCTCTGCAATATACTGTAATATTGTCAAGAAAGGAGAAAAAACATGAACAAAGGAGATATAGTCAATGAGGTTTCAAAGGTCCTAAAAACCAAAAAGGATGCTCAGACGGCTGTGGACTGTGTTCTTTCAAGCATTACCAAAGCATTGGGAAAAGGAGGCTCTGTATCATTGATTGGATTCGGCACATTTAAAGTGGCTGAAAGAAAGGCGCGTAAAGGCAGAAATCCTCAGACAGGGGAAGAGATATATATTGCGGCAAGTAAGGTGCCAAAGTTTGTTGCAGCAAAGGCATTGAAGGAAGCTGTGAAATAATTGTTCGTTTGTTGGTATGTTACACAGACAGGTCAGCAATGGCCTGCGTTTTTATTATGCACACTTTTGATTTCTGCTATTCATGTCGATGCTGTAAAATCCTTTAATGCCGCAGATACGTGACACGTATCCCAGAAACCAATCCATTTATTTGGGCCGTTATCGGTGTGTGGAGTAATATCGGGAAATGTGATCTGGATCGGAGAGCGGATCACCTTTCATTTTGAAGATCATGTAAGCACGCCGTGAGGTTTAAGGTTTCCATCAAAGAATCGACTAAAACAATCTCGGATATTTTTCTTTGGAAACATCGAATAGGAACTGGAGGCAGTACTGTGAGCAGGAAGCCGACTCAAAATGTTGCGGCGTCCGTCTCCTGTCAATGCAGTTCGATTTCAAAGGTCGGACACTGAAAGAGACCGTTGCAAAAACGTTTGCTACCCGAGGAACAAAAATCTCATCCAGTCCCATTGCTTTTACACGCTTTTTTGCCGAAGACACTGCAAAATTTATCCAATGGCGGGCGTTCATCCGCAGGAACGGGCTGGTTGATACTCCGAAAAATTTTACAGAAATCATCTCCACAGTTACCTTTTTCCTGGGGCCGGTAGCTGAGGCATTAGCGGATAATCGATCCTTTGATGCCAATTGGAAAGCCCCCGGGCCATAGACCTGAGTGACCTCAAGCCCGACCTAAACGGTTTATAGGCTTGGTCTCTCATGGTTTCGCTCCTGCTTAATAAGATTTGAAAACAATCGTTTCCTTGCTGTATAACCCTTCATTGTAAAATTAAGATATACTGTCAACGCAATGGTCGAAGTGTTGAATTGACATGCTGTTGTTTACATATGCTCTTATTGACACCATGCTCCTGATATCTTATTCTCTCGTAAAATTTAGAACTTCAGTTTTTCAATTATTATATGGCATAATCGTACACAATGAATAGAGAATTGAATGTTGTTGTGATGCCAAACGGCTCACTGCAGACAGAATGGATTGAAACAAAAGAAAACATAAATAAAAAAAGGTTCAAATATGATCATAGCGGTAATGAGTGACAGTCACGATAACATCTGGAATTTACGAAGAGCCTTGGCAATCGTCAAGAAACGAGATGCCGAAATGATAATTCATTGTGGGGATTTTATAGCACCATTTACACTGGCGGAGCTCGATCAGAGCGGCATTCCGGTTCACGGTGTGTTCGGAAACAACGACGGAGATAAGTACCTCCTCACAAAGTTTTCTCTTACGTCTTTAACAAACATCACCCTTTATGATCCTGTGGGTCTGGTTGATACAAACGGGTTTAAGATCGGTTTTACACATCATGGCATTGTGGGAGAAGGACTTGCAGCCGGCGGTAATTTCAACCTTGTCTGTTTTGGCCATTCCCATGAGTATTTTTTCAAGAAAATTGGCCGGACCATTCTTTTAAATCCCGGCGAGATAATGGGAAAAGATGGCACTCCAAGCTTCTGCCTGGTTGATACAGATACGCTCAAAACAGAAAAAATCGAACTAAAATGAATCTTAGGTTTAAAAAAATAAAAAAGTTGGGTCTTGACATTCAAAAGCATGCAACTTAAAAAATCTATCGTAGTAATTTAGCCCTGAAAAAATATCAGTATCAAAGACTAATTTTTATGAGGATTTTATATATGAAAAAGAAAATTCCTTTTTTATTTTTTATCGCATTTTGCATTCTTTTTTTTAAAACCGCTTCTTTCGGAACCGAAAATAAAACCCCTAACTTGCCGTCTGTCTTTGTTCCGGAAAGTCGTTTCGAGTTCGCTCCGGTTTTAGACGGTACTGAAATAACACACGATTTTATTGTGCAAAACAAGGGGGCCGCTCTGTTGAAGATTGAAAAAGTCAGAACCGGCTGAGGGTGTGCGACTGTCTCTTATACGAGGCAAATCCCTCCCGGCGAAGAGGGAAAAATTACCATTAAAGTCAATACAACCGGATACGGCGGAAGAACGTTAATAAAAAGAGTAACGGTTAAAACAGATGCACCAGTTAACCCTTTGCTACACCTGACAGTTGTCGGCAATGTAAATAAGTTTGTTACCATCATACCCCAGAGAGTAATTTTGAGGGGTTTTGCCGGAGACCAGATAACAAATAAGGTAAAAATAATTCCTGAAGAAAAATATCCTTTCAAAATAGTCGGAGACCGGGAAGTCCACAAAAAAAACATTCGCTACGAACTGGAGGAAGCCAAGCGCTCAAAAAAGATAG
>JAYEFV010000314.1:0-10940 GCA_034658755.1 Thermodesulfobacteriota bacterium
TCTTGATCATCCGTCAGCAGGATTTTTGAAATTTTGAGTGTCTCTGAGTAGTTATCATGCTTAATAAAATGGAATGTCGACAATATTGCAATTCTCCGTTCCCACAAACTGTTAGATTTTGCAAGACGGTAAATAGGTTCTTTGCTTTTATCCATTAAGAAGGCGCCGACAATATGTTGCGCCGAGCCGTCAACAAGATCCCAACTATTTATAAATTTTGTGTTTTGTACATACAGCTCATAAATTTTTTTTTTACCGTTTCATTCCCCTTTGAATATTTGCTGACAAGGATCAAGAGTGCAAACAGCCGCTCCTCATGAATTGATGACCTGAGTAATTGCATTACTTCCTTTATTGCTATGTCCTGATATTCTTTGACCAGCTTCCTTAAATCAGGAACTCTGACTCCTATGAAAATATCACCTTCACCATATGCACCGGGACCGGTTTTAAAAAATCTCTGTAAGACTTTAGCTTTGTCCTTGCTCCCGAGTTGTTGTAACTTTCTTCGAATATTTCGCACTGTCATGGTATTAAACTCGATTTAGCCCTTTGAAACAAATTGTCGTATTCAGACAATCCGGTTTAAACATTTCTCCCGAGAGGAAACAAAGGTATTTGTTTTTTTTGCTTGAAGTTAATAAACAGAATGCCTGCTACGATTAACAACAGGGCGATAAGAATATTGACCGTGATCGGCTCTTCCAGAACAAGACCTCCCAGCACAACCCCTGAAACCGGCATGATGAAAATAAAAGAATGCAGTGCAACGGCTCCGTATTTCTGTAAAAGGGTAATCCATGCGACAAAACAAAAAGAAGCCGTTACAAGGCCCTGGTACAAGAGAGCGCAAAAAACTTTTGCGTCAACATGGGCTATCATAGCGCTGTCCAAAACAAATCCTTCAAGAAAAAAGAAAGGAACCGAAAATATCATGGGATAAAGGACCAAATGAAACGGTTTGAAGGCGTGAATAATTCTTTTGGTGTAAACTGCGTTGCAGGCCCAGAGAAAAGCTGCGAAAAGGATTATTAGATCCCCGACCTGAAAATCGGCTGTGACTCCTTTTTTTTCCATAAATACAAAAAACACACCGGCAAATCCAAGCATGATTCCAAGGGTTTTTCTTTTGGTAATCCGGTCTCCGGAAATGAAAAAATGTGCCAGAAAAAGCGTAAAAAAGGGTTGTAAATTAACCATCAGTGTTGCTCGGGAAGCATTACTTTTGCTGATTCCGAGATAAAACAGTGATAGTTGCACCGTAAACATCATGGAGATAATCAGTAGCTGATGAATCTGCCCGCTCTCAATTTTAAAAGATCTTCCGGTAATTAGAGCCCATATAAAAACCGCCACCGAGGCCATACTGAAACGGAGCCCGGCGGTGGTAAATACACCCAGTCCGGAAAGACTGATTTTAATAGCAACGGCATTAGCACCGAATAATGCGCACAGAAATACGGTAAAGATGGCGGCTAAAAAGGGAAGTTCCTGATTTTGGGGCGTATGGTTGATCATTATCTATATTATTCAATATGAACCGTATCCCCGGGTTTGGGAACAATTGCTGAAAAGCCTTGATTGTTTAAAAATTTTGCAAAGGATAGTGATTGATCTTCTTCACCGTGGACCACGGCAATTTTATTGATATGCAAATTAGATTCCTTAAGAAAACGGAACATTTCATTTCTGTCTCCATGGGCGCTGAAACCGTCCAATTTCACCACGTGCGCTTTCAAAGGATATTCTTTGTTTAGAAATTTCAGCAGGGGTGGTGAACCGTTACGACCGGATTTCTCATATTTCGTGCCCTGTTCAAAAATACGACGTCCCAGGGTATTTTGAGCCATATATCCGACAATCAGAATTGTATTCCGAGGGTTATGGATTTTATGCCGCAAATGATGCAGAACCCGTCCGGCTTCACACATTCCTGAGGCTGCGATGACGATATGAGGTTTCTGACTGCGATTCAACGCCATTGATTCTTCGACCGAACCGACAAAATGAATCATGTCAAAGAAAAACGGATTTTGACCTTTTGCAAGAAAAGTCTCATGAGTTTCGCGGTCATAAACTTCAGGATGCTCTCCAAAGACACGGGTAATCTTGGTTGCCAGGGGGCTATCCACGAATATTGGAACCTGCCGGACTTCATTGTCATTATACAGTTCGTGCAGTACATATAAAATTTCCTGAGTACGACCGTATGCAAATGCAGGTATAATAACCGTTCCTCCCCGTTCAACGGTATCTGTAAGAACCTTTTTTAATCTGGGTTTCAGATCTTGCAACGGTTCGTGAATGCGGTTTCCGTAAGTGCTTTCCATAATCATCAGGTCGATGTCCCGGTCGGTCTCTTCAAAATGAAGCGCCGGATCTTTTATAATCGGTTTGTTAAATCGACCGATATCGCCCGTATAGCAGATCGTGCGTGAACGACCGTTTTCAATGACCTTGATTATGGATATCGCTGATCCTAAAATATGACCTGCTTCGTAAAACGTGCAGGTCGAGTCTTTTCCGATGACTGTCGGGTTACGATAAGGATGACCTTCAAAGAAACTGAGGGCCTGCTTTGCATCCTCGGTGGAATAAATAGGATGGACTGCGTCCATGTGGTGTTTTTGGATGAGTTCGTTGATTTTTTCTATGTCGAGTTGATGACCGTTTTTTTTTAAAATCTTTTTGATATCGTTTAATTCTTTTTTTGAGTTTCTTTTTTTGCCATGCAACATTTTTTTCTGAGATAGCATAGACCTCAAGGTTTTATAATTGAGGTAATTGGCATCTGATTCCTGGATGTGAGCCGAATCCATCAGGAGGTATTCGCATGCATCTTTAGTTGCGCGGGTACAGACAATCCGTCCGACAAAATTGTTTTTAGTCAGCAATGGGATGCGTCCAGAATGATCGATGTGAGCATGCGAAAGGACAAGGCTGGTGATGTTTTGCGGATCAAAGGGAAGTCGCCTGTTTTTTTCTGCTGTTTCTTTGCGATGACCCTGAAACATTCCGCAGTCCAGCAGTATGCGATCATTTTCAGTGGCTATCAGGTGCATAGAACCGGTAACTTCCCGAGCAGCGCCGTAAAACGTTATATCCATAGTAGTTATCTCCTCTAACTGGTCACTTGATTTGTCCATTCAACATTAAAATCGTTTTTGACAACAGATGCAATGTGTTCATCGAAATAAAAGTGTTCTATGAGCCACTCTTGGTGCCGGTAGTCTATTATCAGATGATTATCGTCGATTATCCGTATAATACGGCATTTTGAAAGATCCCTGATACCGGTTCCCGAAGCCTTTAATACCGATTCCTTTGACGTCCAGTAGCGATAAAAAAGGATAAATGGATCCGTGTCTGAAAGTTTCCATTCACTGTCATGGGCTGTTCTTCTGAAAAGAGCCTTTGAACAGGACCGGATCTTTTCGATATCAATACCGATCGTAGTTGAAGCAATCACGCCCGCCACATATTTGGGCTTGTGGGTAAGGGACCAGTAATTCCCGTTAAAAGGCAAGGGGACGCCTTTTTCATCTTTTTTTAGGTTGCGTAATTGGACGTGGCTCTTTTTGGCGGATATTTCGAGGGCTTTTCTGGCATGTTTGCTTAGGGAGGAAACCTTTTCCCTGCCGGTGAGTTGTTGTATTTTATTAGGGACAGCGAGAATTACCGGAAAAAGAGTCGGATTTGGGTTTTGGATTTTCGGATTTGGGATTGTCTCCATATTAATTCGAATCGTGCTTTTGGCTCTGCATCTTGCGCTTCAATTTCAATGCCTCATTATATACCTTATTTTTCGGAAGGCCGTAATTTTTAGCGATGATTTTGGAAAGTTCGGATAGTTTGCTTTGTTTTTTCTCCAGTGCTTTAATTAACTCGGTTCTAACGGTCTTAATAGAAATTTCTTTATTCTCTTCACATCCAGTTAATAGAAGCGTGCATTCGCCTTTTATTGCCGATCGTGCATTCAAGCTGTAAAGAATTTCAGATAAGAATCCTCTAATAAATTCTTCGTGTAACTTGGTCATCTCCCTGGACAGGACACCATACCTGTCCCCCATAACAGATATGATCTCCTTTAAAAATGTCAAAATGCGCTTTGGAGATTCATAAAATACCATGGTTTTGTTTTCACCGGCAAGGTCTTTAAGTTGGTTGAGCCGCTTTGCTTTCTTTTTAGCGGGAAAGCCTATGAAAACAAAGGAATCGGTTGGCAGTCCCGAAACACTGAGAGCGGCAATGGCAGCCGACACACCGGGAATGGGGATGACTTTTATATTATTAATGACAGCTTCTTTTACAAGCCTGTAGCCGGGATCAGATACTGATGGCGTGCCTGCATTGGATACCAGGGCCACCGATGTTCCGGCTTTGAGCCTGTTAATAAGATCCGGCGTGCGTTCATTTTCATTATGTTCATGAAAAGAGATCATACGACATTTAATATTGTGATGTGCCAGGAGCCTGCCGGTATGTCTTGTATCTTCTGCGGCCACAAGATCGACATGCCCGAGGGTATTGAGAGCTCTTATGGTGATATCGTCCCTGTTCCCTATAGGAGTGGCAACAACGTAAAGTATGCCTGGTTTATTGCTGGGGTTTGACTGCAAAATAAAATCCTCTTCACCTTCCGGTTTATGTGTAGGCGAGTTCGAAGGCATTTTTAACGATTTCTATATCAGGGTTTTTTTCTACGGATCGTATGCTTACCACGTCAAACCGTGCCTTGGCTTTATGTTGTTTTGAGGCTTTTAGATAGTAGAGTGCCACCATCGAAATTTTGAACTGTTTTTTAGGGGTTACGGCCCATTTGGGATTCCCGAAACGACCGGATTTTCTTGCTTTGACCTCGATAAAGACAAGTGTATCCTTATCTTTTGCAATAATATCGATCTCGCCCAGCTTGTTACGGTAGTTCTGCTCCAGAATTTTGTATCCGTTCTTTTTAAGGTGCCTGACGGCAATGGACTCACTTTCTTTACCGAATTGCTGCCGTTTGTTAAGCATCAATCATAAGACCTTTAATCTGAGACCTTTGCAAAACGTCCCCTTTTGCCCAATCCCTGCGTCAGACTCAAATTTTAATCCTCAAAATACTCAATGTATTCCTGTGGTTAAAATTTTCGCCTTTCTTGCTCTTGAACAAAATTGAACATTTTTCAAAGGTCTCAATCTTTTGTATCAGAATTCAAAATCCGGCGCCCATTCTTGCAATAGGCCAACGCAAGTTTGTCAGGGTTTTTGTATGACTTGCCCATCTTGAAAAATAACAACTGCTGTTATATCCGGTCCAAAATATGTCCACTCTTCCATGAAGGGATAAATACCAACTATTACACCACCAGGTGTAAATACATCGATCTGGGGTTGATTAACTGATTCTGTTAGATCAGGGTATCCCATTTTACGGATAACATCTCTTTTCTTATCCCCGATTTCTATTTTCTCAATGTTTCTTTGGAAACTTTTTTTGTCCTCAAACAAAGGTTCTTCGGCTTTCCGTCGGATTCCCCAAGCTTTGGATGTTTCTTTCCTTGATTTTTCTAAATTTCCCGGCTTGATATAAATGTTTCCAATTTTGTCAGTATTGATATAGGTTCCATTTTCACCTTGCTTAATATTATACTTTCCATTCATACCCGGCTTGATAGACACATCAAAATCATTAGGGTTGATATAATATTCACCGTCTTTGTCTATTGAGATATAGAGTCCGTATTCATCTCTATCTATATGGTAAGTTCCACCAGCATACACCATAGCTGCAAAAAGGCCTATAAATAACATTGTAAGTAAAAATCTTGCAATTATCATGTGTTCTGCCCCCTCAATAATCGACTTATAATCCGATGAGCCTCCGCCATTCCTACCGTGACGATAGGAGGTGGAAGGCATTTTTATACGCTGGTTTTTTCCCACCCATAAGGGAATGTACATGGCACTTTCTTTTTATAATCAAGGTATTCAGAGCCAAATACATTTTCTAAGTATATTTCTTCTTTTTGTACAAGCACACGCAGTATAAAGTACATAAATAAATGATGGCAGCCCTTTGTGGCATTATGGAATTTTCTATAATTTCCATGGATTAATGATGGGAATATTGCTTGGAGAAAAATCACTTTCATTTCTGGTGGCTAGTATCAAATTATGTGTATAAGTAATGGCTGCAAGCAGACTATCAATCGAGGACATTGGAGCACTTGCTTTCTCTGCGTTTCCCTGAAGGACTCCCCAATTCTCGCAAACCATAAAATCAATAGAGAAAATTCGTTCTTTGTACTCTTTCAATAGGGTATTCAACCAGAGCGTCAACCGTTCTTTCTTACTAGAATTTGGTAGCTTGGTTAATCCTTTTCTTACTTCACCAATCGTGATGGCACACAAAAATAACGCCTCTGAGGGTAGTTCATTTAACCAAGCGACAACCTTTCTGTTGGGGGTGGGCTTAACCAGCTCTGAAATAACACAGGTGTCTAATAGATATTTCATAGTTCTATATTTCTTGGATAATCTTTTTGTCGCTCAATTTTAAAATCCTCATCAATTTTCGGGCAACTAAGCAAGAACTCCTTAAAACTTGGTTTATTAGAAATTAATTCCTCATATTCTCTGACCGATTCGTAATGTCAATTTTGTATTCATGACGTATAACATAGACTTTCATGTACGGCAATGTCGAGTTTTTTCTCTGCGAACGTGAAACTCAGCGGCGCGGCTTGACCGCGTCCGCTGGAGTGTCTTGTTGGCCTTCTACTTCTTGTAGGCTGGTTTGAGGTCCTTCAACATAGGATAGTGCTTGGTGTTGAGGGTCTTAAGCTCCGCATTCTCGGCTTCAGCGGTAGCAGCCAAGATGGCGTCTGCAAGTCCGACGCCGTGTGACTTGCCGTAATCGCGCTTGTAGAGCCCTCCAGCCTTCGCGATCTCGACACTTACAGGGACAACACGGAAGATGAAGACAAAGTTCTCCAGAGCAACTTGCTCTGCATCTCCTTTCACTCCAGCGTACAACTCCGCAACGACGATGGATGACAGGATGATCCGAGCAGAGTGGGCGTTGACGAAGGCCACCGCTTTGCTGTGGCCGCGGAAAAAATCAACAAGAACATCTGTGTCGAGAAGGATTGACCCCGCCATGATCAGTTCCTGTCCCATTCGGCCCGCGTTGCCTTGAAGTCAGGAAGATCAGTACGGTCCTTCCAGATTCCGGCAGTCTCGCGCAATACCGCCTCCCGCCGACTGCGCCCAGCTTGATCGATGAGACGATCGACGGCCTCTCGAATGAGCTCGCTCTGTTTCTTCCCCGCGGTCCTGGCGATAGAAGCCAGTTCGTCACGTTGGCGCTCTGTCAGGTATATCTGCGTTCGTACCATGCCATACCTCCAATACTGTATACATCGGTATTATACATCATTCTTATTCCCTGTCAAGGCCAACAATTTAATTGACCAGAAAAATTTCTGTAATTTGTAATATAAGATGATATTGCAGAAAAAATTCTATGTTGACATGTTCTGCAATAACAATATATAGACTAACTGCGGAATATACGAGTAGGAAATTTATTAAAATATTATGAGGAAATCAATGCGGTATGTCAAGGACAATAACAGACGGAAATCAAAGAAATTATTAGATCTTGCAAGGGAAATATTGAGACGCAAGCATTACAGCATCCGAACGGAAGAGGCCTATGTTGGGTGGATTACACGATATATATATTTTCATAACAAACGACATCCTAAAGATATGGGTGTTCCCGAAATAGAAGAATTTCTTACCCATCTGGCAGTAGAAAGAAATGTCTCCCCATCTACCCAAAATCAAGCCTTTAATGCCCTCTTATTTCTTTACAGAAATGTTTTAAATATTTCATTGGAGGGCGAGAAAATTGATGCCGTCAGGGCGCGAAAAAAGCGGAATCTTCCGGTGGTAATGACCAAAGATGAAGTTAAAAAAGTAATCATGGCCATGTCAGGGGTAAATCAATTGATGGCAAAATTGATTTATGGTAGTGGGTTGCGATTGATGGAGTGTATCCGACTTCGTGTTCATGATATAGACTTTAGCATGGATGAAGTTACCGTGCGAGACGGCAAAGGATTTAAGGATCGAATAACCATGCTTCCTGAACCGGTTAAACCTGCGCTTTCCGAACATTTATCGCATGTTAAGATAATTCATGAAAACGATTTGTCTGAAGGATATGGCCGTGTGTATCTGCCATATGCATTGGCCCGTAAATATCCCAATGCCGATAAGGAATGGGGCTGGCAATATGTGTTTCCGGCAAAAAGCTTATCAAAAGATCCAAGATCCGGCATAATTCGGCGACATCATATCCATGAGACTGCTTTGCAAAAAGCGGTCAAGCAGGGGGTTAAGCGGACAGGTATGGTTAAAAAGATATCTCCACACGTCTTTCGCCACAGCTTCGCGACACATCTGCTGATGGAAGGCACAAATATCCGGGTCATCCAGGAGCTGCTGGGTCATAAAGATGTTTCAACAACAATGATTTATACGCATGTTCTAAGGGAGCAAGGCATCAAAACAACCAAGAGTCCCTTAGATTTTTAGCTTTTTGATTGGGGTGTAACGAAGCTTGTATAGGAGAAAAACGTGACAACTTTATTAAATATTTTAAAATTAGTCGCTGTACTGGTGGCTGCCTTATTGATCGGAAACTGGTTTTTGGCCGAGGTCAAAGAGGCCCGTTCAAAACGCAAACCATGGTATCAGCCTTATTTATCGATTCCGGGCTTACTGATTATTCTGGCGTTACTGCTGCCTATCATCGTATGGATAATAAACAAATGAATAAAATTTTAACTTTTTGAAAATTTTATTGAATCAGCCACTGTATAATTAAATATATTCTTAAAAATAACTTGATGGTATAGGAATTTCCTTTTTTTAGAGCGGCGAAGCCGCGTTATATAGAATCGCGAAGCGATTGTATAACTTGATCCAAGGTGTTACGAGTTTGTCAATTTTAAAGAACGATGAAATTTTTCTTCCAAAACGCTAACCTCCTTCATCCTTTGAGGATCAAGAAATATTTTATATAATGTTTCGGTTTTATCAATGGGCCTCTCCAGCAGTTTCTGCTCGAGTATTGATATTGCTTCAATGGATTTATCGCATACGGGATATCCTTTGTCATCTATTCTGATGTCAGGTCCAAATGAAACCCTGGAGATATTATTGATATCTACCAGTTTAATATCTCCCTCGGATGTGATGATAAGATTCTCCACACCGGCAAAGTCAGGAACATAGGACGCTTCCAGGATCATTTTTTTAACGCTATTAATGAAATTTTCAACTCT
Source organism: Thermodesulfobacteriota bacterium (assembly GCA_034658755.1). Lineage (GTDB taxonomy): Bacteria > Desulfobacterota > Desulfobacteria > Desulfobacterales > UBA11574 > S5133MH16. The sequence goes on from JAYEFV010000314.1 coordinate 9,342, forward strand.
TTTCTGAAACCTTGCAATAAGCTGTTCCATGGTCATTTTTAGGGAATTGGGTCTGTTAACCCTTATGTCGGCAAAAAGATTTTCCAGTTGATTTATACCAATTGTTTCCCATGGATTCAGAATTTCACCCGCCACATACTCCTGGAGTCCGCAAAGAATGAAATCGCGGTTTCCATTCCAGATATAATCCACAATAAATTCATCAGACTTTGCATAAGAATCGGAAGGCAGATATTTTTCGATAATTTTAACCTTTCGTATCTCTTCAAAAACATCTGTTAAGGAGTCGAATCTGGTTCTAAATATCCTGAGCATTTTTAAAGGCATGGCCCAGGGGAAAAATAATATTCCGTTTATTATTTCACCTCTGTTTTGCTTTATAACATCATCCGGAACAAGCATTTCCATAATTTGAGATCGTAACCCCTGTTTATGGTATTTCCGAAATACATAAGCTACCGGCTTTCTGATAAAGTTCAATTCGATGATATCTTCATGACTGATATGGGCTTTGTCTCTTATGTCTTTTGTCATTTCGAGGTTTTTTGTTTAGAGCTATTCCTATAAATATGTTCCCATTGATCGGTTGCTGAGTTTTGGATCTCGCTTTGCGAGCATTTTAGGGGTATTCCGAACGATTACAACAGATACTTAATTATTAAAAACCCGGTAACAAGAAGAACGGTAAATGCGGTGGCAAGGATGTTAAAATATTTGTCGATAAAAGACTGAATTCTGGGACCGAAAACATAAATGAGTCCACCGACCAGAAAAAATCGTGCAGATCGAGATACACAGGATGCGATTAAAAATACCGAAAAATTGATGTTAAATGCACCGGCTGAAATGGTGAATACCTTGTAGGGTATGGGAGTAAATCCGGCTATTCCGACGGCCCATGCATCATATTTATTGTAAAGGGCCTCAATGTATTCGACCTTTGGGGTCAGACCATAAAAGTCTACAATACGGTTTCCGATTGAAGCCATAAACTGCCATCCGATCAGATAACCGAAGCATCCGCCGAGTACAGACCCGGCAGAACATATTAATGCATATTTCAAAGACTTTTTGGGGATGGCCACAGCCAGCGCTATGAGCAGTATATCGGGGGGTATCGGGAAAAAAGAGGATTCACTGAAGGCCAGCAAAAACAATGCCCATGATCCGTAAGGTGTATCTGCCCAGTGGAGCACCCAGTCGTAAAGACGGCGAAGCATTAATTACCCTTTCCATCCATATTCACCCAAAAGTTTGACAAACCGGCACCCACCTAAACTTGTTTTGTGGATACCATGTTCATCTTTGTACAGCTTTATCAGCTCCTGCGAGTACCGGTCCCCTACAGGTATCACCATACGTCCCCCTACAGCAAGCTGGCTCATAAGGGGTGTGGGAATTCCCGGAGAACCTGCAGTAACAATAATACCATCAAAAGGGCTTTCATCCGACCATCCGGCAGTACCGTCGGAATATTTGGTCACAATATTGTGATAGTGAAGATTGTCAAACAGCTTACGGCTACTTAAAAACAGGGAGTGTATTTTCTCGATAGTATAAACGCGAAACACTATTTCTGCTAATACCGCGGCCTGATAT
>JAYEFV010000315.1:0-2716 GCA_034658755.1 Thermodesulfobacteriota bacterium
AGGCCAGGCCCATAAAACAGGCCAAAAAATGAATGTACCACAGGATCGTAGAAGTCCCCGCCCGATCCAGTGCCAGAGCCACAGGGTTGATAATTTTAGCCGTGGCATAACCGGTAAAAGCCCACTGAGGAGCAGAATGACAATCCATACAACTGGCTTCGTGAAGTTCCTGACCCATTGACAAAACGTCTTCATCAAAGGGCGCCTGTACATTGGGAGAAACCGTGCCGAAGTTCTGAACCCAGTAGCTTTCAAGAGCCGCAATTTCATCTTGGTCTTCCAGATCGGCATAATCTTCCACCATGAACTGATACTCGGTATAGGACGTTATTTTTGCACCTTCCAAAAAAACTCCCGAAAGCATAATCACGGCCAGAATAATAATGGCGTAGTGATCCATGGCGTTTGTTTTAAGGCGGGGCACTTTCAAAATAAACCGCCGAAATATGGCAATGCCGACTCCCACAATTACCATTAAACCGAACAAATCTCTTAAAAACATAAATGGATTGACAGTGGAATAGTAACCGGTGAATAACGGTTCGGAAATGAAGTTTTCGAGGGCATGCATCAGAAGAAGCAGCATAAAGCCAACATAGATTAAGATATGCATCAACCAACGGAGAAAATCTTCCTTGAGAATCTTTATTTGCAGAACCACATCAAGGATAAAGACCTTGATAAGGGTTAGAATTTTTGCGCTGAAAACAACTCCCAAGATCCCTTTGACAGCCGCAGACACCCTCTCTGATGTGGGGATCTGTTTGGCTGAAGTTCCGATTGTGCGTGAAAACCAGGTCCAAATCTTGATAATCAAGCCGAGGGCAAAGATTATAAGAGAGGCATAAAGAAACGCCGTAAACACCATAAAAAACTCCTTGATTTTAGTTGTTTTTAAAAAATGGTCAATTTATCAAATGTAACCACCCCTTAAAACCACAGTCTATCATCATAAATCAAGCATTTTTCTCACCACGCAAATTTATACTCCGGCATGATAGTTCACGAACACTTGTCGAGTAGTGCTTAAAGGTTCGAGCCCAATGACTTGATCTTTGCGTTAAAAGTTGTACTGACCTTTATTCAAGTTATACAATCGCTTCGCGATTCTATATAACGCGGCTTCGCCGCTCTAAAAAGGAAATTCCTATACTATCAAGTTAAATAGGACGCCCCAGTACCATCTGCCGGAGCTACGGGGCAGGCAGATTTTCGCAGATAAGCTCAGATAATATTATTATTTCTTAATTTAAGAATCTTGACAATTTGTGTTCACCTGCCCGCTCGTGCCTTGCAGTAGCAGGCGGGTCTGTTTCCAATAAAGGAAATCCCTATACTATCGAGTTAGAATTTGATCTTGATTCCTGCCGCCAATTTATATATGTCATCGCTGTCATAATTATCGCTGGCGGCAAGATGGTCAGCTCCGTCGCCGGCAGCCAGATAAGCCGCATCTATTTTCAATTGCACATGCTTGTTTAGCTTGTAGGTGTACCACATGTCAAATTCGAACCCGAGATCATCATCCTTTTCATTGGGTTTTAATTCGAGATCTTCTGCCGTCATGAGATAACGCACCGCAGCCCTGAGGTGGTTTTTCGCACTAATCTGGTATTCACCCTGGATGGCATAGTTGATCAGTCCTTTATCCATGATATACGGAGCATCCGAGATGAACCTGTCACAATCGGCCATAATGCTATCCTTAAAAATGATTGTGCCGATTTTGACGTCCACATCGATGGAGTCAAAATTTTCTGCATCACCGTCATTGGGATTGTCGTCACCGCTTACATAGAGAATGTTGCCGGAGATCTTGAAATTATCGCTCACCTTGTATCCAACGGTCAAATTGCCCAACCAGGCGGATCGGTCAAGGTCTTTAATGGCGGTGTCGTCGAAATCGATGTCTCCGCCCTGATAGATGAAGTCAAAATTGCTGAAAAGTTTGCCCTTGTTATATTTTCCGTTTAGACCAAGGTAATAGTAATCACCATCGTACTCATCATCAAAGCTTGTTTCATCTTTATCCAGATCGGTATAAATACCGAAAAATCCCAGCGTAGTGCTTTCAGTCAGTTTGTTGTCAGTCTTAATTACAAAGTAGTCATTGTCTCCTTCAATGTTGGATGTTGAATTTTTGTCTTCACCACGGTACCAGCCTGCCATTGTTTTCCAACCGCCGAAAGTACTATGGTAGGTGAGACCCGCAGCGGTTTCCGTCCATACCCAGTGATTGATCTTGGTGGGCTGGAGACCGGCCCGGACTTTCCCGCCAATAACCGGCATGACCACTTCAGCATAGGCAAAACGGGTTTCCTGGTTGATTCCGTCGCCGGAAAGGCCGAATTTTTTATCTGCATCGGTGTCGCCCCAGTTAATGGTTCCCACTTCCAGACCGTAAACAATCTTGGCCAGTCCGTCATCGGTTGCCCCTTCAAAGCGAAGCCTTGCCTTGGTAAGGCCGAAGATGGCACTGTCATTGTCACTCATGACATCATACATCGTACCTTTCATGCCCTTATTATTAAGGCTGCCGTCATAACTGAAAAAATCCGTTTTACCACTTTTTTGGGAAGGAGCCATAGCTCCATAGTTGTCGGTGCTTCCAACCGTCTGCCACATTTTTCCATGAAAATCAAAGCTGAATGCGTATGCCGTCCCCGCAATCACCAAAAATAAAATTGCCGCCAACATAAGATTAAAACAACCTTTT
>JAYEFV010000316.1:0-10896 GCA_034658755.1 Thermodesulfobacteriota bacterium
TCTTTGTTTTATCAATAATCCCGCCTCGATAAATCCAAACTCAAAATCCTGTTGCCAACAGAACCAAAAAACTATAATCTTTAGCTTATCTACTGCGGGACTATGGATAAAACACTATTTAGATATCACCGGTTTCACACCAACCCCCTACACTCCAATATATTGTATAGCTGTTTAAATAAGAAAAGCGTTAAATTTTATTATTGATCCAGGCTTTCTAATTCATATGTTTGAGTGCACAATGATAGCCGTTTTAAGATTTTCGATAGTGACAACTGCGAATCGGATACTTGACTTTTCTGAGGTCAAAAAAGTTACGTCTTGTATTCATAAGCTTGAACACTTTATTTGTCTGAACGAAATTTAATTGGACAAAAATTGGAGGTAAATCGTGTGGAATTAAGAGAACCTGCTCATTTTGCGGACTTGGAAAGTGCCCCCGCCGGATTGAAGAATTGAAGAAGCCTTCAAACGCCTCAGATATATTTGAACATGGCGAAATACAAATCTCCCGGGGTTGGATTCCCGGTTTTCACAAATCCATACTTCCTGTAGAATGTTTCCGACCGCGGGAACTTGGGGGTTTCAACTTCGATTTCATTCAAACCCGCTTCTTTAAATCGTTTTTCGCAATGCTTATATAGGAGCGAACCGTAGCCTTTCCTGCAATAGTTTGTTTTGACCTGCAATGTTCTTATTACAAGATTCATTCCTCTTCGTATGACTATCCCACACCCAACCAATTCTCCCTCATCGGTCGAAAGCGTAACCAGGTAGCCTCTCCTCACTTCTTCCTGAATTTTCTCAGGGGTAGCAAAGGCATACAATTTTTCCAGTTCAGCCGGAGTGTACTCTCCCTGATTGACATCCTGAGTATTTTGCCTGATCAACGATGCGACTTTACCCGCAACAGAATAACTCAGAGGCTCTATCTCTCCTTCCAGATTGTTGGTGACATCGATTTTCATAGTTCAAGGCATTGCTTTTTTTCGAGACCTTAAGAATTCTCTTTTTTCTAAGCGGAATAAGCCACAATTTTACATTATGCATTGTATTTGAATAAATCACAATAAATTGGACCATCCGATCTCGAAAACTAATGATTAGAAATATTATAATAGAATTTCGCTAAATGCAACAATTCATGCATTAGTTAAAAGATTTCAGGATGGTGAAAGGATGCACACTCTTTGAAAGTACCCAGTGGTTCAAATTAAAAAAGTAAATCTTATCAAACAGTTGCAAACAAAGTTTCTGTGACTACACTTTTTTATCAATTCTTGTGAACCCTTGCTAAATAAGGCTTTTATAAAAAACTTTCCAGAATAAGGGATAGATGACATCTTTATTTGTTGTAATACAGATAAACAGCATTCGGTGGTTTAAATTTTCTCGATTTAAGACTGTTGGTTGCTGCCCACAGTCGTCATAAAATTCAAGATAACAATTTATTTGACAATGTAAGGTTTCGTGAATAATTTTACACTATTTTTTAGATCGATTTTGTTGCAGATTTGTTTTGATCTACAGGACTTAATCTTTGCCCAATCAGTTTAGTAACTATACATTTGAAGTTAACGATTTGCCAAGTGCAAACTACTTTTCCTTTTTCGGTTTAATCCGCTTGAGAAACTCCCAAACTGGCAAAGCTGTCAGTCCACCAATGGCGCCAGCTAGATAACTTGGTATTACCATGTTAAATACCGACCTCCAAATGGCACCTGCTATAAAGCTAACCGTTAACATTACTAAAACCGTTATAAGTAGTCGCTGCCAGAAAGCCATGGATACCCCCAAATGTTTATCAATTCAAACACAACCAAAGGATGCCTGAAAGAGCACATGTCATAACGTGCTGTGAAATTGTAATATGTGCTGGACATGCTTGCCATAGTCCTCGGAATCCATATCACAAAATCTGCAAGAAATGCAAACAAAAGTCCTCAATTTTAGAATGGAATCTGATGCAATATATTGTGGTTGGGGACTTATCTAAACAAGTCAATATCGTGCCTGAAGCTTCAATTACCCGACCCCTATCATATAATATCTGCTTTAATGCTCAACTGTTGCTTCTGCGCCTCCAATACCGAGCCAACGCATAAGCGGTCCCATGGTGATCCCTTGAACAACCAGCGAAAAGAATACACAACCAAATCCTGCCAACAACAACACCGGACGCCATGTTTCAAGCACACCTTCATTAGGTATTTGAAGCAGCAGAGCAATCGGTATCGAGCCTCTCAAACCGCCCCAGAATAGAATATGCTTCCATCTCTGCGGTCGCTTGGTGCCCACCTGATTCAGCAACCAGTAGAAACTATAAGAAACTGCCGCACGCCCTATCATCATAGCCGCAATGGCAACAAAAACCGTCATCCACATATTACCTACCTGCGCTTCGCGCAACTCCAGGCCAATTAAGATAAACAGAAGTGAATTGATCAGGAAATCTATCGATTCAAAAAATACCTCGACTGTTTTGGTAGTCTTTTCGCTCATCGAAAGTCGCCGACCATAATTACCTATCATCAGTCCCGCCATCACGGTTGTAATTACCCCTGAAAGGTGCATAACTTCCGCCAACCAGAATGACCCGTAAGCCAAAACAAGACAAAGGGCATTTTCCAGTAGATGATCCTCCAGATGGCGCATGATCTTATAAACGATCCAGCCAAGCACTATTCCCAGCAGAAGCCCTCCTACGGAAACCTTTACAAATTCATATACTGCTTGGCCAAATCCAAATCCCTGCCCGCCCAATACGGTTTTCAGCAGGATAGTGAATAACACTACCCCGGTTGCATCATTAAAGAGCGCCTCTCCTTCTATCAGTATCTTTAGATCTTCTGGTGCCCCCACCTCCTTAAACAACGCCAACACACTCACAGGGTCTGTTGGTGAGATCAAGGCACCAAAAAGTATCGCCACCATCATTGAACTGATACCACCGAACCAGCCAACCACTCCTCCCACCAGGAGGGTCGATACGATCACACCCGGCACCGCAAAACAAACGACCGGCCAGAACTGCTTCAACAGGGAGTTTAGATTCATGTGAAATGCTCCTTGAAAAAGCAAAGGTGGCAAAAACACGAAAAATATTAGATCATGGCCAAACCCAGTCTCCTCAATCTCCGGTCCAATTCCTAGCACACCAATCCCCAGCCCCACCAAAGTCAAAAAGATTGTATAAGGTAATTGCGTCACCATTTTACTGGCAATCGCTATCACGCACGATAGCAACAACAATCCGATATATATTCCAACTGCATGCTCAATCATTCCGATAACTCCTGTTGCCAAAGTTCATCATAGATATGTTCTATCAACCACAATAGTTTTTTCAAAATCCAGTGAGAGAAGATAGGAACATCTATGATTTCATGCGTTCCTATCAATTAGCTCAAACTGATTTTCCCTTGCAGTTTTTTCGCCAATTCCGCAAGCCTGCGGCCAAGCTTACGTCCATTTTCAGCTGTTTCCTCATCAGGCGCCCCCACGCAGGCAGTGCCATAGTGACCGGTAGCATCTATGGGACGATGATGAAATATTGAAATTTACTCTCTGGATGCCCGTTTTTGCTTCAATAAATTTTCCAAAGGTAAAAATTTTGGCTCCGGCAACTCATTCCAAAAAAACCAAACCCATTTTTCACATTTTTCGGGCTCTTTTAACTCAAGATCGCCATCATCATATTCTGAAATAACGAATAGGGTAACATAATGCTTTTGATCCTCTCGGAAAATATCATTTGTAAACGTGCCGTACCTGATATTTTTGATGTGTATTCCTGTTTCTTCAAAGACTTCTCGTTTGGCGCATTCTTCAATGGACTCGTTGAATTCTAAATGACCACCCGGGAATGCCCATGTTCCTGCTCCATGAGCGTTTTTTCTTTTACCCAGCAACACCTTATTATTTTTTATGACAATCGCTGCCACACCAACTGAGGGTCTGATTACCATTTTTACTTTTTCCCCAAGCTTTTGCTAAATATGGATTTCTATCAAAAAATTTATCCCGTTTTTTTTCGGTAACTGAATTTAACTGGCAGGCAAAATTCATACATTGCGAGCACATAAATGTTTTCAGGGTCATGAAAAAGCCGCTTGTTGTGATCAAATAGACAGTCAATAAAAACAACTGGCTGCTCAAAATTAAAAATAGCAACCAGCCGGATACATGATTAATCCCAGTCCCCCCCCAATAGAAAAGGAGGGAATGCAGTAAGAAGAAAATAAATCAGGTCTTTTAGTTTGAAATGGCAGTGAATCGTATTATTCATAAAGTGAATCGTATTATTCATAAAGGATAACGTGGAATTGAGCTACGCCGAGTACATATCTATTGGCATGCAAGTTTGCTAAATGCAAGATAAAGATAAGAATGCTTAAAGTCGCGAGATATTAGGCGTTAACTCAAATGACTTGTTATGCCTTAAAGGTCAAGTTGGGTGGCGATAGCCTTGCCTATGCCTTCCATCTCAGTGTAAGAAATCGATCCTTCTGAGTTGATTAGCCGCTTCTTGCTTACCGTGGTAAGCTGATCCGCCATTGCCTTAGCCTTTTTACCACGGAACATCACATATGCTTCACTTGGGTAAAGTTTACCAACATTACTCGTTATGGGCACGACTTGGACTCTGTTCAGATAATGATTGGCAGCATCATTGCTTACGATGACGGCCGGTCTCTGTTTGCAGATTTCGCCTCCGATGGAAGGATCGAAGTTAATCCACCACACTTCACCTCTCTTCATCACCCAAATCTCCAATTGTGCCTTCCGCCCACTCAAGGGCTTCGGATTCCCTGATTCGATCAGCAGCCATCTCTTTATAGGCAGCATACAGATCTTTTTTTACAACATGCGGGCGAACTAACTCTTCAATAAAACGGCTGATTTTTCGTGGTCCAATGACTGCCCTTAAGCCGTCATAGACCTCTTCGTCTATGGTTACTGTGAGTTTCTTTTGCATTACAAGCACCCCCCCTTAATTAATACACGTATAATAACACGTGTAACGTTTGGGGTCAAGAGGCCAGAAATATTTTCCATGAGGCAGAACGGGCGCGAGATGAGTTGCACCATACCGGATGTATTCTTTGGAAACCGATCAATCATCAATGTCCACGATTCGTGTTTTTATGGAACTTCCCCGGATATGGAGAAAGGCTAGCGACGCCGAAGAATTTCGGCGGGGCTGTGCGGCACTGCCGGGATTCAGAAACAGTACGCCGCTGTGTTTAGCAACAGAAGGATAATGGAGATGGCCAAAAATTACGGCGTCAAAATCAGCCTTCGACGGAGCAATATCCAACATGATAATATCATGAATGATATACAGCAGGACATCACCGACCTGGATCGTTTCTGTTTCGGGAAGTTCCCTTAAACCTTTATCCATATCCATGTTGCCCCGGACAGCCACGACCGGAGCGATGGCTCGCAGTTCATCCATAACCCCGACATTACCAATGTCTCCGGCATGAATAATCAGATCAACACCGTGAAGGGCTTTTATGGCCGCCGGCACAAGAAGACCATGAGTGTCAGAAATGACCCCTACGACAACATGCTCCTTGTTTTGGAAATATATCGACATGAGCGTCTTTCCCGTTATTTCATTGCCAAAATCAACTGAAAAAAGGTTGTTTGAAAGGGGGTGAAAAAACATAGTTTGAAGCCGATCCGAGAACTGCTTTTGGGCCACTTTGAAATGGCTCCATTATGGCGATCATGAATGGCTTCATTAAGGCGATCATTGACAACTCCTTTGATTTTTAGTCGTTTTCACGATCCTCCCAGACTGTTTTAGCTTTCACCTCATCAATTAGAAACCGCACTCCCTGGTTGTCCGACGGATTTAGCCTGAGCATCCGATGAAAAACGCGCTCCGCCTCGTCAAAGCGCCCAAGACGCCAGAGACACAACCCATAGCCATACATGCAGCGCAGAAACGGGCGGTTGTCGATATGGCCCCACGGCAGCACGCCATTAAAGTCGTCTCCCAGGGATAGCTCGCCGATGCGCAGACCGACTTCATAATGTCGAATGGCATCTTGTGGACGGTGGTCAAAGACGAGATTGCCCAGATGTGAATGGGCATCGAGACAGCGCAGATCTGCCTGGCAAAGTTCCATCAAGATCTTTACCGCCTCTGCCCGCTCGCCGGCATCTTTGAGATCGTTGGACCAAGTGATGGGATCATTAAAAGGATCGTCAGGGTCCTCACCGGGCAACACCTGCTCCATCTCGAACATGGGACGAGGTCCACGAGCGATGATCGGCTTGGCCCATTCCTCGATGGGTTCGTCTTCTTCTCCCCAATACTCCTCTTTGGGATCCCACATGCCCATATCCTCAAGCCCCAGGGGCATCAGATCGAGGGCCTTCACGTCAATTCGGGTCGATTGAATCTCTCCGGAGAGATACGGATGACCGGCATAACGCCACTGTTTTCGTGGCTTGACCGTGACAATCGCACCAGGCACCACCTCCCAAAGGCGGCTCGCGCGCAACGTAATTCCCCGGTCATTTCCCATCAAACGGCACCGGACGGCCCGCTCTTTGACCGAGAGGGCCACCAGTTCGACCGGTTTGCACAGATCGAGATCATCGGCTGTTGCCTTGTGCTGCCGTCCACGTCGGGAAAACTTTTGTATATCGGCAGGGTAAGGATCCAGGTTAAGCCACTTGCGATAGGCAGCGATGTATCGTGCACCTGCCGATGCCTGAGGAAACACGACATCTGAGACTGCAACCACATGTTCGGAGCTGTCTTCGCGTCGGCATCTTGCCGTCAGCCCACGTCGCTCGTTGCCGTCGTAGTCAACCTCGATCACCGAAACCGGTTCCCCGATAACGAAGCCATCGGCCGGCAGATCGACGTTGTCTTCGAAAGCCTGCCAAAAAGCCCAGAGTTTCTCATCATCACCGTATGCGTCGACGGTGATCTCCTCGATCATTTTGTCCAACGCGTTGAGTTCCTTATTCCATTCAGGGCTCCGTGCGTTCATCAAATGCCCTCCACAAGCGGGTCGCGTATCGCCAGTCGCAGCGCATCGGTTTCCGCGCCTTCATGAGCCAGCGCCGCCAGTTTTTTCTTGGCTTTGGACAGACCTGACCGCTCATAATACAGGCTGCCAATTTGGCGTTTCAGTTCCCGGATCGACCAATTGCCCCGCATGCATTCGATTTCGTAAAAGTTACGTTTGGTTTCGTCGGAAATCGTTATCAGTTCAGCAAAGTGGCTGAAGGAGAGTTTTTGGATCAGCTCTAACGCCGGGACGGCAGGTTTTGTATATTGAGGCGATTCGGATTGCGATTTGGCAGGCAGTGTCTGCCGAATTGAAGCGGGGATCAAACGATCGAGTGTTTTGGCAGACGGTGTCTGCCAAATTTCCGGGTAAATCGAATAAAATTGCCTGTATTGACGCAATGACCGGGAAGCCATACCTTCCATACCGCCATCCGACAGCCACTTTTTGAAGCTGGGATTGTCGCTGAACTGCTTGAACAGTTCCGTATGATCCGCCAGCATGCTGATGACCACTTTTTGTAGCGCCCTGTCGTGCTCCAACCGCGCCGCCACCTTGTCGCTGTTCTTCATGGCATTCTGATATGCTTTATCCGCTGCGACTTTGCCCGGGATTTCCTCAGCGATCACCTGGCGAATACGGTCCGCTGTTTCGGGAAGTTCCCTTAAACCTTTATTCATATCCATGTTGCCTCGGACAGCCACGACCGGAGCGATGGCTTGCAGTTCATCCATAATCCCGGTATTGCCAATGTCTCCGGCATGAATAATCAGATCAACACCGTGAAGGGCTTTTATGGCCGCCGGCAGTAAAAGACCATGAGTGTCCGAAATGACCCCTACGACAACACGCTCCTTGTTTTGGAAATAAACCGACATGAACGCCTTTACCGTTATCTGATCGGACGTTTTTCCTTTGTCGCAATTCCAGTGTACCGTTTCCCGTTGCGGTTGAAAAAATTAACATACTATTTTCCAATAAAAAAGGCCAGGTTTTATCCCGGCCTTTAAATTTTTGGCACCATTTGACGTAAAACTTACTTTTACAGCGAAAATCTCCTTATAAGAAACATTAAGAAAGCCTAAAGCGGTCCAGCGCTTCTTTTCGCTTGCGCCAATCCGGTTGGAAACGAGTCAGAAGTGAATAGAAAGCCTTTGAATTGCCAGCCCATTTGCATCAACAAATGCAGTGCCGGTAGCTGCGATTGAACCTTTTCCAAATAGCTCGGAATCTCGTAATCAGGTTTTCCAAATGGAGTTTGTTCTTCCATAGACTTTTCCTATTTTCTTACCCGAGTTTCTCCCGCAAGCATTTTCTGCAACGCTTGCCCTGTTTCCGTAAGCCGGTACTTCTGAAGCCGACTTTTCGGTTTGTCCGGCAGTGTCATTTCCATAAGTCCGGCGTTTATTGCCAGCAAGAGGTAAGCTTTAAAGAAATGCTCAGCGTTTTTCAACCTGAGTAGTTCCTGAAGCTCCTTGCGAGAATGATCGCCGGTCATAACATTCAGAAGCCGCTTGACTTCCGTGGTGACTCCCGGGGTGACTCCCGGAGTCCGGCCCTTTTTGAAACTCAGCACTGCTCTTATATCGTTTTATTAAGCACAAAAAAAACAAAACGTTCTGTAATATGATGGTCTTACCCACTTGCCTATTGACATTTCTTTTCAAGACAGCGATTATTTTATTACTCATTGGCCATTCCACACAGATGTAAGAGCCAAAGGAGATGGGTTCGCCGTTTGAGCGAACCTTTTTTATTTGATGCGGTTTCCAAATTTTTTCTCAAAATCCTTTCTCGTACAAATTCTATTTTTATAAAATGAAGTGAACAACCGCTGTTTATTGTCGGGATCTTTCTTAGAATTTTTTGCAAAATCACCACACGTACATGTGTTTTTCTCGTTATCAAGTTTTACGTTATAAAGGATTTTTCCCTCTCCGGATTCAACAAAAAATTGTCCGTCATCGGTTTGCAGGACCTTTAATTGTTCAGCCTTTTTATTTTTCTTCGCAATTTCAGTAGCTGTCATAATATTTTCTCCTTATTGAATGAACATCATTTAAAATGGAACGTCTCCTTGACCCTCTCCCTCTTCAAATCCACGTCCATCTGTCTTAATGAACTCCAGGGAATTTGCGATTAGTTGATAGCTGCTGCGCGTCACGCCTTCGTCAGTCTCCCATTTCTGTTGATCAAGAGTTCCGATGATTCCAATCCGTGCGCCCTTATGAAGGTATTTTTCGGTCACCTCTGCCAACCTTTGAAAGCATGTGACTTTGATCCAACCGGTTTTCTTTTTGGATGACCTGAATGCAAGATTGAACGAAGCCACGGGATTACCTTCACTTGAATAAAATACTTCTGGATCTGCGCCCAGGTTTCCTGTCAAAATAGTTTGATTTAACATTTTTGTTCTCCTTTAATTATTTTTAAATGATTTTCAGCACTTGCTTTTAATGCGAATAGCAAGAAGTCCGAGTAATACGATGAAGCTTATAAAGATGTATTTATGAGGCAGGATAGACAGTAGATAACCAATTAAAATGATAGATAATACAACTCTAACAACACCCCAGAACAACTTGTAAAAATTCAATAGGCGGCCTCCTTTCCCGTGTTAAATGGTTTAAACAATGATAGTTCAACAAATCAGGGTTCCATATATGAATTTATATATATAGCTGGGGGCGTTATATTGGATTTTTTGGGTGGATTTTTATTTTATGAATAAAAAAGTGGTGTGTTTTGAAAAAGATAGTTTGATTGGAATTACTTGAGGATGTAGGCAGATGCAGGCACGGGGTCGTAAACTAAAATTTCTTAAAAAAAGACACTTCTTGGGGTTAAAAACAACTTTCTGTAGCGCCTTTTAGATTTTGATCTCTAAATGATATCATAACCTCTTGACATTTCATTGATTTATTTTATACTGGCAAGGTATCTTCATGCATGTCATCTCTTTTTCGCCTAAACAAAACTACCACAATGTGAAATTTCGCTTGACACGCAAACTTTTTTATAGCCTAATTGTACAATAGAAATGGCTCTGAACTTCACATCCCATCTGTATTCATATTCTACTGCAAACATTTCTTGTTCAGCTGATCTCATTCTCGATTTGTTTCTCTCCACCTAATGTTATGTCAATCAGTTAATCTCTATTCAGGAGGTTATTCCATGGAAAAACCCCTCAAAATGTGCATGCCTCGCTCCTAACTGTTGTTTGTTTAGTTGTGAGCCTAAAGTAACAATCCGATAAGCCTAAGACATTCGAGACTTACTAATAACCTTTTGGACAAGGAGGAACAAAGATAAAAAAGACGCTTTTTAATATCGTTGTTCTACTGTTCTTCTCAGCTTCAATTATTATTGGATGTGCCCCAACAAAAGTTCAAAAAGATCAAAAGCTTGACACCGACAAAACAGAGACAATAACAGAACTATCCGCAACTTATGAGGATGTAGAGGAAAAACTAAAAACATTAAATAGACTTTTGAACGAAGGTGTAATAACTGAAGATGAATATTATAAGACAAGAGCAAAGGTATTAGAAAAATTTTAAAAGCTACAAATCGCACTTCTTATTCTGATGACCTTACTCTCGATTCGCACTTCATGCTTTAGTTTGGTTTTCTATTGATTATCTTATATTCCACCTGATCCAGAAGGGGATTATTGTTAGCAAATCTTTAATTATTTATAATAGTTATGCGGCGTGCCGAACAGGACCAAGGGGGGGGTGGAACTAATGCTGAAAAATATCAATTACAATCTCATGGAAACTATTACAATAATATCAAAAAGCCTTTATCGATATGACACTTATATGAAGGACGCATTTGAATGCGAGTCCTG
>JAYEFV010000317.1:0-32962 GCA_034658755.1 Thermodesulfobacteriota bacterium
TCCTGTTGTTGGGAATCATGAAGCTGAAACACCAGAAGACATGGCATGGTTGAGGGACTGGGGGAGAAACGAGATCCCCAATCTTGTCCGTAGGGGACCTAAAAACGGTGAAGAAACAACGTACTCGTTCGATTACGGGCCCGCCCACTTGGTGGTCACCAATCAGTATTATGATGGCAAGTCAGATATAGGAGCCGATGGAGATATCTGTGAGGCTCTCTATAGCTGGTTAGAGAACGACTTGACAGCAAACTCCAAACCGTTCGTTTTTGTATTTGGTCATGAACCGATAATATCAATCCCTGATTTTGATAATGGGCGGCATCGACATAAAAGAGATAATCTGGATGCTCATCCGGGAAACAATCATCGCTTCCAGAAGCTCCTTCGTAAGCACAAAGTTACAGCATATATCTGTGGTCACACCCACAATTTTTCCTTCGCAAAAATCAATGATATATGGCAACTCGATGCAGGACATGGTCGTGGAATCGGTGACAAAGGCGCACGAAGTACTTTTCTCAGAATCTCCGTTGGCAATAATACATGTTGGGCCGAAGTATATCGTAATAGTGAGAATGGTGGACCGTATTCTTTGACACATACAATTGTGTTGGATTAAACCTTATAACCAGAGGCTACACAGCGGTATAGATTGTGTCGCCTCTTGTTGATTTCCAGATAATATTAACCTAAAAATTCTAATTATTTTAAAGCGGCAGATAATTTTTCGGATTATTTTATTATAGATGGACCGACCGGGAAGATCGGTCCGGGTTTACCCTTAGAATCTCAATTCTTCATTTTGATTTGGACCCAATCGAGTCACCTTGTTTAGGCGGTTCTTTTTTCATTTGTTTGTGGTTTTGCCAAATGCACCTTTTCTTAAACTCATTCTGGCGGGAACACGTGTCTCCAATTAAGATATTATTAAATTTAACAGGGCACGGCAAATAGATTTTGTGTCAGGAAAACACTTACCTTCCGGAACTGGTGCGCTATATCCATTTAAATCCGATTCGGGCCGGGTATGATATCACAAATAATCTTTCCGCCAAAATAATGTGCGCTGGCAGAAAATAATCTCGGCCAATTTTCCATCACAATACCAATCTGCATTTTACCAACTATCTGATTAAAAAAATTCAAGAAAATAAAATTGTTTCCGATATAGGTAATAATAGAATATCCTAAAACAGTTTCAAAAATAATACAGTTAAGGCGTATTGGATGGAGAATGAGATTGGATTATTACAATTTTAGCAATATTCAAAAAGTAAGCGTTCTTACAAACGGATGTCCTGAAAATCGTATTGATAGTGCTCGGGTACGCGATTTTTTTATAAAAAACGGCTTGGAATCAGTAAATAATTTCAAGGATGCTGATTTAATCCTTTTCAATGCATGTGCACTAACACATTATAACGAAGTTCGCTCGCTTGCTATCATAGATCAATTAAAGGCCCATAAAAGGCTCAATGCTGGTTTAATTGTTTTTGGGTGCCTTGCTAATATTAATAAGGATCGCCTGAGAGAAGTTTATCCGGGCCCCACATTTGGATCAGATGATATCGATAAACTAGATCAAATCTTCAATTATAAAATTAAAACAAAAAATGTTCATTCAAACTATTTAATACCACTTACAACTCTGAATAAGTATAAATGGTTTTTATCAAGTTGTAAGGAAAATGGCGTTTCAGTTACGCTAACAAAGCTATTAACTGCTGGATTCTGGGCAAAAAAAATTAAGGCTGTACACTGTTACAACCCAAAGACCTTTTGTATTAAAATTTCGACCGGGTGTCTATCTGCTTGTTCCTTTTGTGGAGTCAAGCTATCACGTGGGCCTGTTAAAAGTAAATCAATTGAGCAGGTAAATAGCGAATTTGATGAAGGTCTTAGAAACGGATTTAACGAATTTGCTCTGATTGGAACAGATATTGGGGCTTACGGCAGGGATCGAGGATCAAATTTGGCACATTTGCTCTCTAAATTATTAGAAAAAGATGGGGATTATAAAATAAAGCTGAGAAATATAAACCCTAAATTTTTGATAACTATGCTACCTGAATTTTGTGAAATATTTAAAACTGGTAAAATTCCATATTTAATTTCCGCCGCACAATCTGGCAGTAACAGAATATTAAAATTAATGAAAAGAGGGTATAACATTCAGGATTTCAAAAGTGCGATAGTACTTCTGAAAACAGAATTTCCCAATATTCAAATCCGCACTCAGATAATGGTCGGATTTCCAGGCGAAACAGAAGATGATTTTCATGATAGCATGCAGTTGTTGGATGATGTCAAATTTGATTTCGTTGAGGTTTATATGTATCAGCCTCGTCCTGGTACGGTAGCTTCAAAAATGGAAAATCAAATCCCCGAGAAAGTGGCTAGACGCCGCTACCAAAAACTCTTCAATAAAGCAATTTTTCGCGAGTATACTCGTAATGGGAATTTTAGTTTAGATAAAAGCAGACATTCTCATACATAATCAAGTAAATTTTAAAATTTTTTTTCTTAACAGTATACTACAATTTTTTATCCCCACCGAGTTGTGATATATCATAATCAATCAATTAAAATCTGAGATAATTTAACGCGTTATCTGAAAAATTATGGGAAAGTTAAGACCTGGTACTCTTACCACGATCACACGAATTGCTCAACCTGAGATATGTAATAGAGACTACGCGAATCGGACCTGTTTGAGTTCTTGGGATTACTTCAATTATGTAAAATACTTCATAGATATCATGTAGTTTATCCCACAATTACATAATTTATTCAATGAGTTTACACGGCTATTCTTTTTATACAGTTGATGTAACTATTTAATATCTATACCATAACAGACATAAATATTTTTTGCACGATTTTTTTGCGATCTTTGCACGATTTTTGCTTAACAAATAACTTAGTTAGAAAAACTTTTTATCGTTTTCTAAACTCCTTTGTAACAGCCTGGGTCGTTAACCAATAGCTTGTGAGAGAAAATGTAGCCTCCCACTGATGCGGCCCAGGCTGTCAACTCTATATCCGGAACAAGCCAAAAAGCTCATTCTGATTTACCGTTAATTCTCGTGGCTCACAGCGAGTCTATATCTCCTTTTAAAAACAAAAGCGCTTCAAGGATTCTCCGGGCCACAATAATAACCCCGCCACCACGTCACCGCTGCAGGCGTCTTCAAGCAAATTGAACTATATACTCTCTATCCAGACAGTCTTTGCCAATATTTTTTAAGTACAATATACTGTTTTTTCTAATATTCTTGACATTTTTCTTTGATTATTGTAAAGATTTTTTCTTCATTGCCGCTGCGCACCTTTAATTATTGTATTATTATGTTTAGGAATAGGCGAGAGAAAAGTTGAGGAAAAAATCTATGGCAATATTCAGATCTATTGAGAAGAATAAAGTAAAAACGGGCAAATTAAACTATTTTCAAGTCGCCTGGCAGGCATGCGCAATGTTGGCTTTATCAATTCTGCTGGCGTTTGCCATCAATCAGCTTCGATCTGACCGGTTGCCGCTGGTGGGAGACTGGTCTATTAAAGCCAAACTGAAAACGGCGGACGGTGGTCGCCTGGAAATCTCTTTTGCAGAAGCTGAAAAATTATTTATGGAAAAATCAGCGCTCTTCATAGATGCCCGTTCTATGGACGATTATGCAAGCGGACACATTCTGGGTGCTCGCAGTCTACCCTGGCATGATGTTGATCAGCAGTTTATTGAGGTTACAGAAGATATTTCGCCAGATACACCGATTATTACGTATTGCGACGGCGTAACATGTGAGCTGAGCTGTGACTTGGCGTTGTTTTTGCTCGATATGGGTTTCAATAATGTCCGGGTGCTGCTGAACGGTTGGGCTATATGGTTGGAAAGCCGTCTTCCTGTTGAAAAAGGAAATACCGTTTCCTGAATTTTACAAGTGTGAAATTTGCCAAAAATCGTAAGGCCATTAACCCTGAACCTCTGAACCCCAAGCCATGAACGGTTATAATAAAACAGAGGAGGAAAAAATTTGAATCCACACCGGGTGCTAAAGCTATCCGCCAGGTTCATATTAGGCGGGGTCTTTGTTTATGCCGGTTTCGACAAAATCCTCCACCCGGCAGCATTTGCAGAGATGGTATATAATTATAAGATCCTGCCGGACGGACTTATAAATCTAACGGCAATTATGCTTCCCTGCCTGGAACTTGTTCTGGGAACTTTTCTTATTATCAATTTCTGGATGCCCGGAACAGTTGTAATGAGCAATCTTCTTTTGATCACGTTTATAGGTGCCCTGCTGTTTAACATGGCCCGCGGGCTGGATGTCAGTTGCGGTTGCTTTTCTGCCACTGCTGTTGAAAGCTCAATGAACATCTTGACTGTTTTACGGGATACCTCCTTTCTGGCAATAGCTGTTTATCTCCTATATTCATGCTTTTTCCATAGAAATTAGACAACACGCCACCGTTACATGTTTTTTCTTGGCGCTCGCAGAATGTAGTTTTATGCTGTTCCTATAAAAAAAGGTCGGAATGATTTTTCATCCCTTCTCAAAGCCGCATCGATCTCGTCAAGAAGCCTGCTTTTAGCCTCGGGCAACCTTCCTTCAAGGTTAATATAGTTCGTATAATGGTCACTCGTAAGATATGATGAAACCTGAATATTCTTTATCAGTAATGCAGTTTCTTGCAAAACCTCATGAGGGCTGAGCATTTTAAATGATTGGTTCTTAACTTCTTCTAAAAGAGGTGTGTTTATTTTTGGAACAAAGGTGCGCAGCCGGATAAAATCAGGTTCTATTTGATTTAACACCTTTGCCGTCTCCCTGGCATGGGATATGGTACGACGTTTTCCGCCGATACCCAGGATAACATACAGACTCAGCTCTATACCGGTATCCATAACCCACTTTCCGGCTTCTATCTGCTCATGGCCTGATGTGCCCTTTTTTATCAGCTTTAAAATCACATCGTCACCCGATTCGAGACCGACATGTATTCTCGACAGGCCTGCGTCAGCCAAACGTTTAAGACCCTGGGGCCCTTTTTTGTGAATATATTGCGAAGAACCGTATACGGTGATCCTCTCTAATCCCGGAAAAATCTTTCTTGCAAAACTAAGAATTTCACAAAGATCATCGGTTTTCATGGCGACAGTGTTTCCGGCCGGCAAAAAAAGGGTTCGAACTTTTTGTCCGTAGATATCAAAGGCCTCTAAAATATCCTCTTTTATTTCAGCAACATCACGCACTCTAAATCTGGGGCCATTTTTATAGACCATGCAAAAAGTGCATTTGTTGTGGGGACAACCGATGGTCGCCTGGATCAAGAGGGAGTCGGCCTCGCTGGGAGGCCTGTAAATGGGTCCTTGGTATCGCATATAAAAATAGATGGAAATCCTGGATTTTTTCCTGTAACTAATTCATTGAAAGGTTATTATCAGAAAATGAATAAAAACGCATCATAAAATCAGAATCTATTTCCGGATACATTTCATGCAGAGGACAAACTGGTATGTAATAACCGGGGCGCCATGTTCCGGCAAAACTGCGGTAATAAGCGCACTTGAACAGCTGGGCTACCCGGTTGTTCATGAAGTGGCACGCGCATACATCGATGAAGAATTAAAAAAGGGAAAAAGTATCGCCAAGATAAAAGCAGATGTACCACTGTTTGAGCGCCATATTTTGTATAAAAAGATTGAAATTGAGAAATCTCTTTCCAAAGACGCAACGGTTTTTCTGGATCGTGGGGTTCCGGATAGTATTGGATATTATATTCTGGAAGGATTATACCCGGATGAACCCATCAAAAAGAGTAAGCAAACCCGGTATAAAAAAATATTTTTCTTTGAAAGACTACGGTTTGAAAAAGATGCTGTGCGATCGGAAGATGATAAGATCGCGGCCGAGCTTGATCGTATTTTAAAGCATGTATAAAACAAATAACCGTTGTTGAATAACGCACCGTGAATTATATCGTCTGAAACGCTTCAATATTTTCAGGAATCAGGCCCATGTGAAGCGTATGCCCTTCCACGCTCTCTTCCTCTAATAATTTCAAAAAAGCTTCCACCACCTTTGGGTCGAACTGGGTGCCGCTCCCTTCCCTTATCATCTCCACTGCGATCTCAATAGGCATTCCGTCCCGGTATGGTCGACCAGAGGTCAACGCGTCAAATACATCGGCAACCGCTAGTATGCGAGCACCAAAACTGATCTTTTCTCCGGAGAGACCATCGGGATACCCTTTACCGTTGAACCACTCATGGTGCTGCATGGCCACAGGTATAACTTCAGCATATTCTTCAATAGGTTGTAAAATTTTTGCTCCTTTTTCCGGGTGCTCACAAATAATCCGGTACTCTTCATCAGTTAATTTCCCAGGCTTGTCGAGAATCCCGGCAGGAATGCCGATCTTGCCAATGTCATGGAGCAGTCCGGCCTGCTGGAGGTTGTCCAATTGTCTCCGCGTGAGTCCCAAAATACGGCCAATTTTTAGTGCTAGATATGTGACTCTTTCCGAATGCCCTGCCGTCCAGGGGGATTTTGCATCAATGGCTCGGGCTAGAGCGGTTAGTGTACCCCAGTTGAGCTTGTCCAATCTTTTATTTACTTCTAATATTTCTTTTATGTTTCTTTCTAGATCTTTGTTTCTTTCTTCCCAATCATAGACAATAAAGTCCAGAGAATCCTTAGAACTTATCTTCATTGTTTCTTCTTCCTTTCCCACTTCTTCTATGTTTTCAGTAAGAATTTCGTTGTCTTTTATTTTCTCAAACAGGTTTTCCATCTGAAAAACCAGATCACACTTTTTGCATATCACATTTTTAGACTTAGAAATTAGGCAAGCTTGCATTGAATAACTGATTTTTTTCTCCCCCAGTTCCCACTCATTTTTCTGTGACTCTTCCAGAAAATCAACCACAAACGTCTCTATCTTCTCTTTTTTTTCTGCCTCAAAAATAATTCCAAGAGTGTCGGTAGAAAGACATGACATAGAATATTTTCTAAATTTTTTCTTTACCTCGGAACTCAAACAATTACTTAAAAGATTAATCAGTAATTTAACCTGTTCGAAACTTAAATCCTTACTCAATTTTTTATAATTTCTGATTCTTAAACCCACAAAGGCCAGGCTTTGTTTTAATTTCACTTTCTCATCTAATTGCAACAGAAAATATCGCCAAGTGTACAGGCCGGTTGCAGGGTCAAAAATTGCCTGTTTTTTAATCCGGTTACTTATATAAATCAAATTTAAATATTTATATAGATTAAAGACCATATAAGCGGTAATTCCCGAAAAGAGAATAAAGAAATAAGAAAACGTAATGTCTTTGGCCCTTAGATATATGAAAGAAAAGTACGTAAGCGTTATCACAAAAAGGCAAACCAGACTGGAACAAAAAAAATCGAGTTCCTTGTTAATAAAGAGGATAAGCAAACCTATTAAAAATGCAAACAAACAGCCCTGCAATATAGATGCATCATGGAGAAAACGTCCACTTAAAAGCATAACCAGGGAATTTCCGATGATAGTTACACCCGGAAAATTTCCAAGCGGAGTGGGATATTCGTCATGAATTATGGGGTCGGTTGCTCCCACAAGGACAATTTTGTTTCTAAAATCAGCAGGGTCTACCTCTTTATCAAGAACCGAAGAAGCAGGAATAATAGTGAAGTTGGAATGATAGACCAGGTAGTTAAGATAAGACGTTCCCTGGTGAGACGGGATGAAAAGTTTGTCTTTTAAAAACACCCCTTTTTCGTTAACTGTTATGTCCTGTTTATCCAGTCCAAAGTAAGCTTGTAGAATTGCCACCTCTAGTGATATATTGAGTTCTTTATCGCTGTCTATAAAAAAAGGCCTGATTTCTTTTACAACTCCTTTCTGTAACGGCCTGTTGACAAACCCTATGGCGAAACTACCATCGATAAACTCTTGTATGGGTTTTTCTCTGGAATTTTCATTCGATATGTAACCTAAGACAATTTTTGGATGAGATTTGAGTGCTGCAATTAATTGATTATCTTCATCTTCTTCTGAATTCCCTGAAAAGATAATATCTAAACCGATAACTTTTGGAGAGAAAGAAGCGATATTTTGGATTAATTCAGCGGTAATACTCCTTTTCCATGGCCATTTAAGTGCGAGTTTGTTGCGTGAAGATTGATCTACTGTCACAATAGTAATATTCTTGGCCACTTCCGGAGGTTGGGAGAAAAACCAGAAAGATTGGTTAGTAATGAAATTATCTAATTTAATGCAGGGTGTGAAAAAAAATGTATCGCCTATGATCAGATACCAGATGAGAATAATAAGCCAGATGGCAAAGGGGTGAAAAAAATCTTTTTGTCTAAAAGATCTCAGCATAACGGAAGGATTTTATAGTCTTGATTTGGTTTCCAATAAAATTAGACAAACCTATTCCTATAAATTGCCATTTATTCCATATGAAACGCCACCATTTTTATCCGCCTGGCAGAGATTTTCAGGTACTCCGTATGCTTTCAGGTTTTCGTAAGTGAGAAATTGAGCATGTGCTTGGGCAGATATATTCATCTTAACAAAAAAAATGAGAAAAATTTGTAAGCCAGTCACTATCTTCCATTGCTTGAGCATAGCCTTTTTCGGGATTTTCCAGTTTTAGATCCCCTAAAACAGCCGGCATTGCCTCATTTTCTATGATATAGAGTTCTACAGCATTCTTAAGGACTTTCACATTTGTGACACATATCCCTTCTTTTGACTTTTCAAGACACTTTAGATAACTAGCAACAGCAATGCTACCAAGAATTAATATAATCGCCATAACAAAGGCTATTCCTATTAAAGTGTATCCTTTATTAAATTTTACATATCCTTTCTCCATCTCCTATTCCCTATAATTTTAGCATGGTAGCGTTGTTTATAAATGTTATTGTATTGGTTTCATTTGTTAATGCAACAAAAATAATCCTCGCTTAATTTTCAATGGTTAAGGAAAAGCGTTTGAGTCTATATAGAATAATGCATATTGTATGTCAAGAAATAATTTACACAATATATGGTTGTTAGAAGGCTTAATAAAGCTAATTGTGGACGGATGATGGACTTTTTAAATGTGTACGGCATACAAAACTTGAACCTAAATTGAGCGACTTTTTACTCGATCTGCACCGATGCCTCAATTCATAGAATATCTATGGTCTGTAAAATCTGCGACGGACTTTTTCCTGTTCATCCGGCGGCAATATGTCCCATTTTTCAAGCTTTTTCCTAATAACGCCTCGTTCCTCTGGAGAAAGCTCTTTCCATTGCTGAAACCATTGCTGAAAATGTTCGCGTTTTTCAGGAGGAAACTGATTCCATTTTTCCATTCGATGACGCAACGTCCGCTTTCTTTCCTGAGGTAGGGACTGCCACTCTCGAAACCTTCTCTTGAGCCTTGTTTTCTCTTCAGGAGGCAAGTTCTGATAATTCCTTCGATAATTTCTTGCCCGAACGAAAAATTCTTTGTGACCCTCCATACGTTTGACAGTCCCCCGCTCATCCCGGCAGTGAGTATACTCCCAATCATTTGAGACAATCTCCCGGGAGGATGGCGGTAGTGGTTGAGCGTCCCCTGCCCCATAAAACCTGTGTGACCACCCCCAGATCAACGCAGGAAAAGATATGGAAACCCAAAGCATAAGGATCAAAACAATGCCCCACGCCCTCAAACTAAGCAGCCATCTGTTTTTTGTCTTATCATCACAGACGTTCCTTAATAATTCCCTAACCCATCGAAAAATAACCCATTTCATGAAAGCACTCTTTTTTTCTTGTTGTCGTCGCAAACTTCATGCCCGCGGAGGCGGGTATCCGGTAATCTGGAAATGTTGCAAACTGGATTCCCGACTTCGCGGGAATGACATTATGGTATTTCTTATCTTTCGAATATCCCAATTAAAAATGGGCCTTATGTCGTGGCGTTCCTCCTGCTCATCACGTTACCCAGTTTCTCCAGAGTGTCCATTTCTTCCAAGAGTTCCAGGTTCTTAAGAAGGTCCAGATCCTTAGCAATCATTTGTTCTTCCACCTGCCGGTCAGATATGGCCTGGACGGCAGTAGTGGGTTGCAGTCCTTTTAAGCTAAACCACCCAAAGGCCACTATCAAGAGACAGCACGCAGCCAGAGCATGAATCGGCTTAATATATCCGCCTAGAAACGGTTTTGCAAGCCACGTATTGTCAGGATTTTCTCTGATTTTCCCGGTAATGGCATTTTTGAGTGCTCCGGCATCCTCATGTGAAAGGGAAACTACAGGCATGGCTTCCTTCACATTTTTAAGCAACTCCAGCAAGTTCTCCCGCTCCAAAGAACAGCCCCTGCACGTCTCAAGGTGTTTTTCCCAGTTCAGGCGCTCTTTCTGAGTCAACTCTCCGTATACATCCAACCAGAGCATTTCTTTTTTATCGGAACACTGCTTCATACATACACCTCCTATGGCCGGTCCCATTCCTGCAAGGCATCCCTCAAAAAATGGGTCGCTCGAAAGAGATGGCTTTTAACCGTTCCTTCGGCCGCTCCCATTATTTGAGCGATTTCACGTATTCTCATCCCATCAAGCACTTTGAGTTGAAAAGCCATCCGCTGTCTCGCAGGAAGGGACTGAATGGCCTTTCTAATTTCTTGCGCGAGCTGTTTACTATTTAATGCCGTCATGGGATTGGAATGCTCTTGAGGTTCCGGATATTCTATATATCTTTCTTTTAAAGGCGCTTTTTCTCGATGGTCCCAGCGCCAGAAAGAAAAGATCCTTTCCCATCTGCTTTGGCGCCTCCTCCAATCTAAACAAGTCGTTACGAGGATACGATAAAACCAGGTATAAAAAGATGATTTTCCTCGAAAGTTCTTTAAACCCCGAAAAGCACGTAAAAAAGCTTCCTGGGTAATCTCTTTGGCTTCTTCGCTGTCTCCACAGCACATATTGTAAGCGATTGCGTAAGCTTTTTCCTGATACCGGCTAACCAGCTCCTCTGAAGCCGACAGATCACCGGTTCTCGCCCGAGCAACCAGCTCTTTATCTCCAATGGACATGGGAGACTCTTTTTCTTCGATCACAACATCCCGCCCTTCTCGATTCATCAACCGTACTGCATTAACATACAAAAGCTGATCTCCTTTTGCAAATACAAACAGACTTGTTAATGGGATCAAAATCCATTCGACATTGGGCGAGGTCTCTTGAATCCGCAGTGCAACCTTATTTGGCTATGATTCTGCGCAGCGGAGGGAAAGCGCCCTAACCTGGCGGAGTCTCGAGCCAAGCAAGCAAGTAAGATCGAGTTTTCAGGGTACCCGGAGCAAGCCTTGGAATCATCCAATTGGGATGCACGACGGTGCGGCCTTTTACCATGCTTACTTTATTTTCTCCTTGTTGTTAACCCTGACGGTCTCCTAAAAAGTCCAACTTCTGCGTTGTGCTGCATTTCGTAATCATTCAACGTACGATAAGTACGCCTCATGATTACAAAATTTGCACGCCTTGAATTTGAACTTTTTACGAGACCGTCTAAATCAGACTTTTTACGAGTTCATCAACCCTACAATCAGCATAAACTTTCTTCGATGTTTCCCATGTAATCCTTTTTAAGTTTCGTACGTCTTATATATATAGACGTACTGGCATTAAAAAGGTTTACCCACGCAGGCTATTGGATATGGGTTTGAACATATTTCGGGTTAGGCGCTTAGTTGTAAATTTTGTGCTTATAACGTTTTTTGAGACGCTATCCTGCTTGACACGTAACATTCACTTTAGTATTAACGTTATAAAACATTTCGTGGAAACAACCCGTCTGTATTGGAATTAACAACAAATTAAGGGAGCAAAGTAATGAAAAAAATAATTGCAATCATTGCGATTTTGGCCCTCGCCA
Source organism: Thermodesulfobacteriota bacterium (assembly GCA_034658755.1). Classification (GTDB taxonomy): domain Bacteria; phylum Desulfobacterota; class Desulfobacteria; order Desulfobacterales; family UBA11574; genus S5133MH16. Next base: position 11,910 of record JAYEFV010000317.1, read on the forward strand.
TATCTCTTTTTTCATGCGCAGGGCCGACACAACAGGAAAGAGGCGCAAAAACCGGAGCTTTAATTGGAGCGGCAGGGGGTGCAATTCTCGGTCAAGTTATTGGAGGGAATACAGAATCCACTCTTCTCGGAGCGGCAATCGGGACTGCTGTTGGAGGTATCTCCGGTCATCAAATCGGTGCGTATATGGACAGACAGGAGCAAGAGTTGAGAACTGCGATGGCGGCAAGTGAGGCTGCCAGCATCCAGAGAACCCAGGATGTATTGACGGCTACTTTCCGTTCTGAATACTTGTTTGACTTTGACTCCTCAACCTTAAAACCGGGAGCATATGCGGAAATTGGCAGAGTTGCTAATGTATTAAACAGATATCCACAGACAACCATCAGAGTCGAAGGCCATACCGACTCAAAAGGTTCTGAAGCATATAACCAAGCTTTGTCTGAAAAACGGTCACTGGCGGTTAAGAGCGCTCTCACACAAAGGGGGGTAGATCCGGCAAGAATACAAACCGTGGGTTTTGGTGAGTCACAACCCATATCTTCAAATGACGCAATTAATAGAAGAGTTGTGATTGTAATTATACCTACTTAGAAAATATAGAGTAAAAAAGGGGGAGGGGTAAAAAGATGAAAGTTTTAGGAACAGCCCTACTATTAATAATTTGTTTTTATCCTTTGAATACTTTTGGCGGGTGCATAAAAGGAGATTGTATGAACGGACAGGGCACCTTCATCTATTCCAACGGTGACAAGTACGTAGGTCAATTCAAAGATGGCAAGTTTCATGGAAAAGGAACGTTGACATCTCCCGACGGTGAAAAATATGTGGGTGAATTTAAGGACAACATGTTGAACGGACAGGGAATTTTGGTTCGGCCCAACGGTGTCAAGTATGTGGGTGAATTTAAAGATAATAAGCTGCACGGAAAAGGGACTTTGACTTCTCCACACGGCAAGAAAATAGTGGGCAAGTTTAAATTTGGTGAGTTTGTCGGGAAATAACCAAAGCCCTATCGCCCATTAATCTGAGACCTTTGAAAAATGTTCAATTTTGTTCAATACCAAGAAAGGCGAAAATTTTAACCACAGGAATACATTGAGTATTTTGAGGATTAAAATTTGAGCCTGACGCAGGAATTGGGCAAAAGGGGGCGTTTTTCAAAGGTCTCAATCTCTTACGACAAAAGTTTGCACCACCCTAAAGAGATCATTTACACTAACAGGTTTGGCAAGGAAGGCATCTGCCCCGGAATGCCTGGCGGGTTGTTCATTGGCAGGATTGTCAGACATCAGAAGACATTTTTTGCCCGGACTTTTCTCCTTGAATTTAGCCATAAGTTCAAATCCGTTCAACCCGGGCACGTCAATCTCTGAAATAATTATGTCCGGACTCTCATAATCCTCTATATATCTCCAAGCGGCCGAACCGCTATCAAAAGATAAAACATCTCTGTTCACACAATACATTAAAACTGTGACCACAAAATCTCGGACCGTCAGGTCATCATCAATAACAGCTATCTTTACGTTTGGTATATTGACCGGGTTCACGCTACTTTCAGAAAGTTCACATCTCGAATTTGGAATTTGAATATTAGCGTCTCACAGATCTTGTTCAAGTTGTCGGTGAGAGCCTTTTTCCTGAAATGACCCCTGAGACGGTCTTCAGCCAGGGCTTTAGCCATTACGGCCAGAAGCTGAACTCGCTGATGTAACAGATGTTCTTCCGAGGTCTTTTTTTTGGAGACAATTTCTGTTTGGGGCTCAAAGCCCTTGTCCTTTAAAGTGGAGGATACGCTGACCAGATGGAGAGAATGATAGAAAACATGATTCGCATTTTCTATAATGGCCTTTTTTCGGTAATTTCCGAGAGGACAGTCACTTAAATAGGCCTTGGCCATGATAATAAGAAGTTTTAATCGTGATGAAAAAATATCATCGTCCGACATTGCTCTCATCCTCACGGACGCCGGGCCTAATTTAATCATAATGTGTCCTTGTCTTTGATTTTCTTAGTAAAAAATATTACCTCCAAGCCAATTAATATACTGTCCTCTTTAACCTATTAACATGTGGATGTCAATAATTCTTTTCAGCAGGTTAAACGAATTTGATTTCGGTGCAGCGTAGCGACGGCGTGTTTCTCTTGGAAACCGACTGACTGTTTGAAGGGCTTTAGCACGCGTTAGCCCGAGCCGAATGAAATTATGACTTAAAAAATCAATGGGATAATTTAGCGACGAATTGTTCTTAATAACTCTGGCGCGGCTCGGGCTTACGGGTATTTAAGCACAAGTTTCAGTCGGTTGGAAAGAGATATACGCCGTCGTGGAGCGTTCTCCATGTATTGGGATTCAAATGGGTTTGCCCTGTTCTTTTCAAGAATTCAAATGGGTTAAAAGTTCCTTTTTTTCTTTTTCCGTCAAATTACGCCAGGCTCCCTCGGCCAGCCTTCCCAGTTTAACTTTTGAAACCCTTATTCGCTTTAACCGTTTCACACGGTTCCCAACTTTTCTGACCATGCGTCGTATCTGCCTGTTTCTACCCTCTTTGAGTATGATACGAAAACGTCTGGAAGAAATTCTCCGGATCTTTGCGGGTCTGGTTTTGCTCCCCATCATGGGCAGTCCTGAAGCAATGTTCCGGAGAGAGCCATCGGTTATGGGCTTTGAGACGGTAACATCATATTCTTTTTCATGATCAAAGGAAGGATGTGAAAGTCTGTGATGGAGACTGCCGTCATTGGTCAGAATCAAAAGCCCGGTTGAGTCCTTGTCAAGCCTTCCGATCGGATAGACACGCTCGGGTATATCTATAAGATCAAGCACTATCTTTTCACCTGGATGACTGCAGCTCGTAACATACCCTTTGGGCTTGTTCAGTACTATATACATCGGCTCACTTTTCAGCGCGATAACCTTTCCATCAAATTCTACCCTGTCTTCCTCAGAATCTACCTTTGTGCCGAGCTCGGTAACTATCCTGCCATTGACCCTGACAAGCCCTTGTCTGATATATTCTTCTCCCTTTCTTCTGGAACAGATACCGGCTTCGGAAAGAAATTTTTGCAAACGCATCATAGTCATGGATGGAAACTTAAGATCTGTAATCTGCGTTGATCCTTACATAGTCCACGGAAAAATCGCAGGTATATATCAAATCAGAACCCCGGCCCATGTTTAAATCAATGGTTACAACAAATTCCGGTTTACAAAGAACCTTTGTGGCTTCAGCCTCAACGGCTTTTCCGCAACCCATGCCGGCGTTTACCATTTGAACATCATCAAAATAAACATCTATCTTATCCGGGTCTATGTTAGCATCCGCCCGGCCCACAGCGCCCACAATACGCCCCCAGTTGGCATCCTCTCCGAAAAATGAAGTCTTTACCAGAGGAGAATGGGCAACAGTGTCTGCAACGTTACGGGCATCAGAGTCCGACACCGCTCCCCGAACCAAAATTTCAACCAGCTTTGTCACCCCTTCCCCGTCTTTTACCAGTTGTTTGGCCAGGTCCAAAAAGATTTTATCTAAAACCTTTTGAAAAATATTTTTATGGGCTACGCTTCGAATAACAGCTCCGGACAGCCCGTTTGCCATGACCATGACCGTATCGTTGGTGCTGGTATCCCCGTCAATGGTTATCCGGTTAAAAGAACGGTCTGCAGCCTTAACCAACGTCTCTTTTAAAATGTCCGGTGACGCTCCGACATCGGTACAGACAAAACAGAGCATTGTGGCCATATCCGGACGGATCATTCCGGCGCCTTTGGCAACACCGGTAACGGTAAAAGTCTTCCCTTCCACAAGTCCCTGTGCAGAAGCTGTTTTAGGAACCGTGTCTGTTGTCATTATCGACCGGGCCAGGTCAGGAATTCCTTCAGGCTGAAGTGATCCGACAAGGTCGGGAACCGCTGTTTTAATCTTTTCAATGGGCAGGGGGGCACCGATAACACCCGTTGAAGCCACAAACACCAAATCGTTTGAAATTCCGAGCTCAGATGCTGCAAGACTTGTCATGGTTCTGGCATCACGCATCCCCTGTTCGCCGGTACAACAGTTGGCATTACCACTGTTGACAATAACCGCCTGGCAAACACCCGATTTTATCAACTCCATGTCAAGAAAAACCGGCGCCGCCTTAACCCGGTTCTTAGTAAACAGACCGGCAACAGTTGCCGGCACCTGTGAATAGATAACCCCAAGATCTTTTTGACCATTTTTTTTAAGACCCGATGCAACCCCGGCGGCCTTAAATCCGGGACACATTATAGCGCTCATAATTATCCTTTCCGGCTAAATTTATTTTAATATTATTATATTGTTCCTTTATCGATTTGTAAAATCTCAATAAATTATGTAGCCGGGTCAATATAATCATTTAATACACCAGAACTGGAGAAGTTACACCAATTTCATTTGACAGAATAGTCAAATATTGTCAATCTGCATTATTAAATGCTGAAGAACTTTAAAATTACCATCGAATACGACGGCACCGCCTATCACGGCTGGCAGCGTCAGGCCGATGATCGAACCATTCAGGGCGAAATTGAAAAAGCTCTGATGACCATAACGGGAAATAAAGTTACCCTGACGGGTGCCGGCAGGACAGATGCCGGTGTGCATGCCTTTGGCCAGGTCGCAAACTTTCACTGCCGCACAGCGTTAGATCCCGGTGTTTTTCTAAAAGGCCTCAACAGCCTTCTGCCCAAAGATATTGTCATCACGAGATGCACACAGGTTTCAGTGAAATTTCATGCGCGCTATGATGCTAAAAGCAAATCTTATCATTACAGAATATTAAATCGCGACCTGCCTGCCGCAATCTTCAGGCAGTATGCCTGGCACATCCGAAAGAGACTCAACCTGGATGCCATGCTTAACTCACTGTGTTATATCATCGGAACCCACGACTTCAAGGCGTTTGAAGGCACAGGGAGTCCCAGAGCCAACACCATCCGCTCTGTTATGCATGCGGATATCGAAAAGATGGATGACGGATATCTGGTTTTTAAAATACAAGGAAACGGTTTCCTGAGGTTTATGGTGCGAAATATTGTCGGAACATTTGTGGATGTAGGTCTGGGTAAAATTACGCCTCGGGACATTAACAGAGTACTCGTCTCAAAGGATCGCAACCTTGCCGGCATAACCGCACCGGCACACGGGTTATTCCTTATGCAGGTCAACTATTAATGACGGCTTCGTAAAAAGTCCAACTTCTGCGTTGCGCTGCATCCTTCGTCATTGCAGCGTACTATAAGTACGCCTCATGCCTCAGGATTTGCGCGCCTTGAATTTGGAGCTTTTTACTTTGCCGTCGAATTTCGACTTTTTACGAGATTGTCATTAATAATCACCAAAAAAAATTGTTGCCGAGAAATTTAAGGCTAAATCCTGTTTTTCATCTTCTGAACTTGCTCGTTGTAATATGAAATAACCTCTCTCCGATTCAGCATACCGATAAGAATACCATGGTCATCATCTTTTACAACCGGCAGGCTGTCGATATTTTTAATGGTAAATTTCTGCAACACGGCATTCAGATCCTCGGAAGGCGTAGTAAATATAATGTCAAAAGTGGCAATATCATTCATCACCACAAGGTTCCCGATACCCCGTGAAAAGAGTACGGCTCTGATATCGGTGCTGGAAAATATTCCCGCCAGTCTATTAAACTGATCCACAACCGGAAAATAGTGTTGCTTTGTTTCTGAAAAAAACTCCCTGAAATCACGAAAGATCATATCCCGGGGAATAACTTCCACCTTTTTGACAAGGTGCATTAGATTCTTGACTCGGATAGCCTGTAAGATATCCACGAAAAAATCTCCTGCATGCGCCGGAGAGCTGACCTTGCTTTTGACCTGTCTGTCATAAATTGTCCATTTCCGTGCCGCAAGATAAGATACTGAACATACCAGAAGGCTGGGCAGAAGCAACTGATACGAATCAGTCATTTCACTGACAAATATGATGGTAGAAATCGGAGTGTTTGACACAGCCGTAAAAAAGCCTGCCATACCAACCACCACAAAGGCTCCGGGTTCAGTGACAATACCCGGCATGATCTGATGAAAAACTTTTCCCACCACACCGCCCATTGCACCACCGATTACTATTGAGGGGCCAAATACCCCGCCGCTGCCCCCGGATCCGATGGAAAATGATGTAGTAAATATTTTTCCAATGGCAAGAAAAAACAAAAACGGTATGGTAAGCTCATTGTAAAGCGCTTTCTGAGCAAATCCATATCCAAAAGCCAGAGTCTGAGGTAAAAAGAAGCCGATAATGCCGGTACACAGACCTCCTATAGCCGGCTTTATGTGATTTGGAATTTTGATAGATTTGAAAATGCCCATGAGACCATAAAATGATTTAATGTAAAGAACGCCTGTGGCTACGAGAACGAATGCAAGCACGAGGTAAGGTCCTAACTCCAAGGGATTGCGAAATAAAAAATCAGGCGACTCAAACAAAGACCCCCAGCCGAACACGAGGCAAAACAGGCAATAGGCTACAACCGAGGAGATACCCGCAGGGATGATAACCTCGGACTCAAACTCCGGGTCACGGTAGAGCACCTCGGCAGCAAAAAGAGCCCCTGCCAGAGGGGCCCTGAAGATACTCCCCACACCGGCCCCGACTCCCGCAGCCATCATTATCCTGCGTTCCCGGTCTGACAATTTTAAGGTCGTTGCCAGAAACGAGCCGAAACCTGCTCCGATTTGAGCAATGGGACCTTCTCTTCCCCCTGATCCACCGGTTGTAAGGGTCAGAGCAGATGCTATGGTTTTAATAATCGGAACCCTGCTGCGCATGAAACCTCCTTTTCTATGATAGGCATCAATCGCAGCATCTGTTCCATGCCCTTCGGCTTCCGGAGCATAGGTATATACCAGCCATCCGCTAATAAGACCGCCAAGTGCAGGAAGAAAAAGAAGGGTGATACGGTTGAATGGAGTGCTTGTGGGGTGAAGGAGATGATGTTCACCGGCCGGAGAAGGGGGCCGGTAGCCAGCCATAAAATCCATAAAATAATGTAAACCGAGCCGGCACAGGTAATGAAAAGCGATGGATCCAAGGCCGGCGATAAGCCCTATTAATACAAAGTACAAGGTCCATTTGCCGGCATAGGCGATATTGAAGGACCGCTCTTTGCCGGTAATTAATTGGATGATTTTTTTAAAACGATTCAATAATGCCACAGGATAGCCTGCCCCGTGATCTCAAACATTAATAAAGAATATCAAACCGCCTTGCAACCCGTAACAAGTTTCGGTTATTATATATTCAGTCCTTTTAGATCTTCTACACCCTGAAAAATAATATTGAAAAGTTCAGGTATATCGCTTTCCTCCAGGCAAGAAAAAGCGATTCTCAAATCACTTTTTCCTATGGATATAAGACCTACGCCGTATTTTTCAAGAAGGTGGAGCCTGAGCGTCTCAGCATCCACCGATTTTAACCTGATACACATAAAATAACCGGAATTAAAAGGATAAACATCCCAGGCTTCTTTGTATCTGGTATCCGAAAGTACTTCTTTTATCCGTCCGGCTCTGTTTTTCAGCACCCTGAATTTCTCTTCTTTTTCTTTAATGTAGTTTTCGCTCTGCATGGACTTCAGTACAATGGTCTGTCCCAAATGGGAAGCATTGGAAATAGAGCCCCTGATGCTTCCTGCTGTTTTCCTTTCCAGTGCATCATATACGGCCATAGGATCACCTTTAATCTTACATCCGTACGTTATAAAACCGACCCGTAATCCCCAAACAAAGTTCTCCTTGGTAGCACCATCAAGTTTAACGGCAAGAATCCTGGGATGCCGGTTGCAAAGATTTGCAAAAAGAGATTCTTTCAGAACCCGGTCTTCATATAAAAGTCCGAAGTAGGCGTCATCAGTAACAACTATAATATTTTTGCCCGTGTCGGCGATCCCGGCAAGGATTTCTATAATGTGATTCCCCTCTTCAACAGTTACCGAATAACCGGTAGGGTTATTCGGAAAATTCAGCAAAACAATAAGCTTATCATGTTGTTGCGCCTCGGTCCTTATCTTTTCCTCAAAGGCTTCAAGATTAAATCCATGACTTTCCGAAAACAAATCATAGTGACTTATTTTTGCCCCCTTTTTGACATTCAGAATCATATTATAGTTACCCCACATCTTGTCAGGCAAAATCACCACATCATCAGGATCTAACCAGATATCCGCAACCATGCTGATAGCGTGAGTAATGCCACAAGTAACAACGGGCAGACTGATGGTTTTGCCCTCAAGGGAAGGATTTTTTTTAAAAAGGGAGTCCTGCCAGACTTTTCTCAAGCTCGGAATGCCAAAGGATGATGCATAGGTTAGCGACTCTTTTGCTCGAATACTGTAAATTAAGTCCATTACCGAAGAAAAATGCATGGTCCCCCCGCGCTCTGTAGCAATACCTATGGTTGCATTTAACTTATGGGCCTTTTCTCTGGCCTCGGCACTCTGGCTTAAAATCCCTTTAGGGAAAAAAAGGTTTCTGCCCATATCAGACAGCATTTCCATAAGATGGGGATTATTTTTCTCGATAATCTGGTTGAGCTCTTGAGCGATAGGGTTCACGGATTTCCCTCCTTTAAACTAAAAAAATGATAAATTATATATTTTTTTATAGCGATCGTGGAAACTTCCTTAAATTTTACTGTTTAGACACAAAATATGTCAAGGGAAAATAACTTGAAAAATCGGTGAGATGAGGAAGGGCCGGCCACATGGACCGGAATTGGTGTTTGATGAAAAAACCCCGCTCTTTTAATAAAGCGGGGTTTATTTGCAAATCCAAAGCAACATTACTTGTTTCCTCTCTTGGATGCTTTGAGCGGATTAATCTTCGCTTTTGATGCTGAAGCAGCCTTAGTGACATGTGAAGCAAAGTTGCAATCTCCGGTTTTCCATTTCAGTGAAGGATCAGGGCATGCCGAGCAGTACCATCCGTGAGCGTATTCAATGCTACGATTGCAGCCTTCACAGTGCTCCACGATCTCGTGGCAAATTCCGCCATTGTAAGAACACCCCTGTGCAGTCATAAAAGGGCATTCAAAACCTTTTCTAACCGTTGTACAAACCATTGTAATCACCCCCTTTCTGAAAAAAATCAAAAAAGGCCGGGAGCCATCTGTTCCCGGCCTCAAATAGACAGGTCTTGAAAAAACTGGGGCAATATAATCAGACGGATAAAGGTTGTCAACAAAAAATTTGACATTTCTTCTATGTAGCAATTATCATATCAAAAATATGTTCCGAACTCTGAAAATTACTATAGATTATCAAAAAGAATTCTTGATTTATTATTTAAAAATTGCCAATTTACCTACAATACTTATGTTAGATATTTGACAATATTTCAGACAATAGGAAATATATTCCACATGATCATAAAACAAGTTGTTGAGGTTCTCAAAATAGAGGCCCAAGGTATTCTGAAACTTGCAGATCGTATTGATGACAACTTCCCGAAAATGGTGGAGACCATCTGCCGGTCCCATGGCAGATTAATTATCAGCGGCATCGGCAAATCCGGGCTCGTGGGCCGAAAAATCGTGGCCACTCTGAACAGCACGGGAACAAGGTCGCTTTTTTTACATCCTGCCGAGGCTATGCATGGAGACCTCGGCATGGTCGGCCCGGATGATATATTCATAGCCCTTTCTAACAGTGGCGAAACCGACGAACTTAATATCCTTGTACCCAGTATCCAAAAAATAGGCTGTACAATCATTGCTTTTACAGGGAATAAAAACTCCACATTAGCCAGACATAGTGACATCATCATCGATGTCGGGGTAAAAAAGGAAGCATGCCCATTAGGCTTTGTTCCCACGGCAAGTACCACCGCACTCCTTGCCATGGGTGACGCACTTGCCGTGACTCTGATAAACAAGAAACATTTCAATTCAAGCGACTTCAAAAAGATTCATCCCGGCGGGACGCTCGGGCAGCGGCTTTCAAACAAAGTAAAAGATTTCATGATAACCGGCAAATCCATTCCTCACGTTCCCGAAAGGACAACCATGGAAGATGCTGTCAAGGAAATCAATCGTGTTGGATTGGGAGTGACCCTTATCATCAGAGCCGACAACACCCTTGCCGGTATTTTTACCGATGGCGACTTAAGACGCTTGATTTCAAAGAAAAAATCTATCCATAAACTAACCGTTGAAGATGCCATGACAAAAAAGCCCCGAACCGTGGCCCCGGATTCTCCTGCATATGATGCCCTGAACATGATGGAAAAATACCAGATCATGGTGCTTGCCATAACAGATTCTGCAGGAAAGGTTCGGGGAATTTTGCACTTGCACGATATTTTAGGCAAAGGCGCTTTCAAGTTTAATGGAAATTAAATCGTCAATGTAAGCTTCATTTTAAAGGAAATATCATGAAATTCGATTCCATTGACACAACAATATCGACCCTTGGACCCCTTAAAATAAAATCACCTATCCGCAGAGGTGAAAATGATGCGCTCAGCCGGAACTTTATAAGCGATTCTGACAGGGTTGTCGTGGACGTAAATTTAAACAGCCTGGTCAAATTGGCCGAAAAAGGAAAAGGTTTCCCCGCTTTTGAACTGGCCGGTCCCAGAAGTGAAATATACTTTGACCCGAGCAAGCTGCGGTGTGCACTGGTAACCTGTGGCGGATTGTGCCCGGGTTTGAACGATATTATCCGGGCAATCGTTCTGGAACTTTTCTACAGTTATGGGGTGCGAAATATCTACGGCTTCAGGTATGGGCTTCAGGGCTTTATCCCCAAATACGGGCACGACATCATCGATCTTAAACCCGAACTTGTTGTTAATATACACGAGATGGGCGGTTCGATCCTGGGATCTTCACGGGGGCCCCAGCCTATAGATGAGATTGTCGACAGCCTGGAACGAATGAACATCGGCATCCTTTTTACGATCGGAGGCGACGGCACACTCATGGCAGCTACAAAAATAGCGGATGCCATATCCCAAAGAGGTCTGAAAATAAGCGTTGTAGGAATCCCAAAAACCATCGATAACGATATTTACATGGTATCACGCTCTTTTGGTTTTCATACGGCGGTTGATGTTGCCACTCAGGCTATCAAGGGGGCTCATAACGAATCAGAAGGATATCCCAACGGAATCGGTCTTATCAAACTGATGGGCAGACATTCGGGCTTCATCGCCGCAACAGCCGCCCTGGCCCAGCAGGATGTAAATTTTGTGCTGATACCGGAGGTGGATTTTGACCTTGAAGGACCGGGCGGCTTTCTTTATGCCCTTGAAAGACGGCTTAATCACAGAGGACATGCCGTAATCGTAGTAGCTGAAGGCGCAGGTCAAAAGTTTTTTGATGACCAAACAAATGAACGTGATAAATCCGGTAATATCAAACTCCAGGATATTGGCCTTTTCCTCAAAAATACCATATTGTCATATTTTAATAGCAAAAACATCGAGGTGTCCCTAAAATATATCGATCCCAGCTATATGATACGGAGCCTGCCTGCAAATGCCAATGATAATGTCTTTTGCAGCTTTTTGGGGCGTGACGCGGTTCATGCAGGTATGGCGGGCAAGACTAAACTTCTCATCGGCCGCTGGAACAACCATTTCGTGCATCTTCCCTTAAGTGCCTCGACCGGAAAACGCAAGCAGATCAATCCCAAAGGAAAGTTGTGGATGAGTGTACTGGGGGCAACCGGTCAGGGTTCATTGAAAAACGATTGATCCCTCCTTTGTCAATCGATTTTTGTAACCGTTCACGGACTTTTTGAAACCCAAAATTCCAAGCGCCAAAGATCAATTAAATCTCAAACTCCAAATTCCAAACCGGTTCCCTCCGGGCCGTAGGCCCTATGGGCCGGAGGCAAAGCGATTGTTTTTTTGTTTGGGATTTTGAATTTCGGTCATTGTAATTTATTTGTTTTTTGGGATTTGTTATTTGGAATTTCCACTAACTCAATTACACCGTGAACGGATACCGATTTTTTTATGAGTTGCGTAGTTAATTGTGTTTCAGCTCCACAAATCGTTTACCTTTTATTTGAAGAAGATATAACCTCCGTTGAACCTCTCCGTTGTTATCAAAGGAAGTTAGCCCGGTTACCCCCTGAAAATCAGTTAGTTTTTTGAGATTATCTTTTAGTGCACTTCTGAACCGGATGTCCGGCCTGCTGATCATCTGAAACAATATCATAGCCGTATCATATGCCACTGCTTCAATAAATTCCGGCTTTCGGTCGAAAGTCTTATGGAAAGTTCTGACAAAATCCAAGACCCCCTCTGAAGCGCTTTCGGCAAAAAAACCATCCGGCATAATTGCGTCCTGTGCAAATTGCAGGGCCATTTCGATCAACCTGTCGGAATGCCACAAATTGGTTCCTAAAAGATAGGTATCTGTAATATCATAAAAAGCCAGCTGTGGAATAATAAGTCCTGCTTTCTTGGGGGCATCGGGAATAAAGACCACATCAAAATCGACAATGGCTCCGGGTTTTTCTTCTTTTTCCTCTGCAATATTTTCATCATGTTCATATGCATACACAAGCGATGTATCTTCATCATTGCCGGTAGCGGCATCGTCATTTTTTTCATCACCGACATCTTTATTAGTAATTTTAAGATGTTCGGGTACCTTATAGTAAAGCCCCACCAGTTTTTTGATAGAATCGGAAAAATCGGTGTGAGTCGAATTGAATGATTCAACGCCCACAACTTTACCTCCACAAGCGATCACCTCATCCCAGAAAAGATTCATAAAGGTTTTACCATAATTTTCATCGGGATAAAGGATTGCAAAACGGTTAAGCTTGAGTTCTTCGACGGCATAAGATACCAGAGTCTTGACCTGCGTAATCGGAGTGAAATAATTTCTAAAAACCCAGTCGCCTATTGAAGTGATACTATCTTTCTGGGTTAACGTTATTATGGGCATCCCTTTATCCTGAGCCTCCAGAGCAGCCGGTTCAGCCATAAAAACCGGACCAATAATAGCGGCAACGTTTTCATCAAACAACTCTCTTACGGCCAGTACGGCTTTAACAGGGTCGGATTCCGTATCTTTTATGATTACCTTGATGCACGGGTTACTGTTTTGTTGGCTGAATCTATTCAAAGCGAGTTCAACGCCATTTAATGCTCTGTTGCCGTAGAGTCTATAAGGACCGCTCAAGGGGAGCAAACATCCTATGGTGTAACGGCTATAGATAGATTTTTGATTAATTTCTGCTATCAGATTTTTTGCCTCTTGCACATTTTCGTGAGCCGGAAACTTTTCGATAAACTCCGACAGCACCGTTAACGCCTCACCATATTTATCTTCACCGGCACTGTTAACCCCCAACTGAAACATAAGATAACCTGCCGGAAACCTTTTTTCCAGCCGGCTTAAAAGCAATAGGATATCTTGAGAACTAAACCGCCGAACAGCATCTTTAAGCTTTGTTATAATGATCTTCTTTCCCGGATCTTGCGCTTTTGAATATGCCAGGGTATAGTAATCTACGGCATCTTTCAGAGATCCGAGAGCCAAATAGGTATCACCTGCCAATACATATGTTCTAAGAATATGGGGTCTGGAAACAGCATGTTTGAGAAAGTCTGCTGCCTGCTCGATTACTGTTTCATATTCTCCCTGGTTATAATAAGTTACCATTATTTCAATTCTGGCATCCGGGACAAAATAACTTTCCGGATATTCGGCTATAAGTCGTTTATAAACATTACGAGCTCTTTCATTATTCCCAAGCGCCATATGGATAGCTCCCGTCTTCATTAAAGCCGCACCGGCCATAGGTCTGTCAGGGAATCGGTCAATGTAATCATTGAAAAGAACAAGAGCTTTATCATAGGATTTCTCCTCAAACATTTTTTCAGCCTCGGAAAAAAGCTGAGCTGCGGGATCATACTTTTCGTAAATAACCTTTGGCATGCATGACCATAAAAAGATGGTTGCTGTTATGATTACAATTGTGCAAATCGGCTTCATAAACATGTCTTAACCGTTTTAATTGTTTTTAAAAATCCAAGGTTAAACCTTGAATGAATATTTCTTTTTCTTTTCAGCTGTTTTGATACTCGTAACGAAAATCTTAATTAATTCTTCTGTTTCCTCATCTTTTCCCATTCAACGTTCGATGTTGGACGTTCGATGTTCGACGTTCTTTTTTTTTCAGTACCCCTTCCACATTCCATCCGGCGCAAAAAATAACTTAGCGCTTATGGAGCGAAGCCCCTAAGTTCTTTATCGTCTCATGTTTACCCTCATTTAATAACAAAGGCAAGCATAAGATGCATACTTTACTTGCCAAACACCTTGCGAAGATGATATATCGCCGAAACCATGGAAATTGATAATCCAAAACAGCCGTCCTTAACGCAAATCGCAAATCCTGTCAGCGATAAGGTTGAGCAGGAACTTGAAAACTTAAGGAGACAACTCGATACCATTGACCAAAAGATAGTCTCCCTTCTTGCAAAACGCCAGGCAGAAGTCGAACGGGTTGTTAAGGTTAAAAAAGCCCACAATATACCTGTCTATCACCCGGCCCGAGAAGAAAATCTGATTTCTCAGCTCCGTAATCAGGGGGCCGAAGCGGGACTAAATTCTGATTATATTGAAGGGCTTTACCGTCGTATTCTCCGCCAGTCACGGGTAGAGCAAGCCGCTCGTCTCTCTCAAAAAGGCGTCCGTGCCGGTGCAACCGTCCTTATGGTTGGCGGCATGGGCAGTATGGGACAATATTTTTCTAAATGGTTTGCCGATTCCGGTTACAGGGTACGCATTCTGGACCGAAATGATTGGTTGAATGTCGACAAGCTTTGCCACGGAATTGAGCTTGCAATTATCAGTGTCCCTATTGAAGTAACTGCTGAAGTCGCCGGGAAACTGGGTCCCCACCTGCCGGTTGATTGTGTTCTTGCAGATATCACCAGTGTTAAAGAACAACCTTTGAATGCCATGCTTGAAGCTTACCAGGGGCCGGTTATTGGTCTGCACCCTCTTTTCGGTCCCACCACCTCAACCATGGACAAACAGATCGTCGTTGTCACACCCGGCAGAAATCTGCACTCATGCCAATGGCTTATTGATCAATTCAGCGCCTGGGGAAGTATTATCCTGCAAGTGAATGCACAGGAACATGATGAAATCATGTCAATCGTTCAAACAGTGCGACATTTCGCGACTTTTGCATTCGGTCAATTTCTGTATCACAAACAGATTGATTTATGCCGAACTTTAGAATTTTCCAGTCCCATTTACCGTTTAGAGCTTGGGATGGTGGGAAGGCTTTTTGCACAGGACCCCTCATTGTACTCTGAAATCATATTCGCATCACCCAAACGGCTTGCCCTGCTGAAAGAGTATCTTTGTTCTCTTGCTAATAATCTCGCCATGGTTGAAAAGGGTGACAAAGAGATGTTTCGGGCTGAATTTAAAAAAATTACAGACTGGTTCGGGCCTTTTAGTGAACAGGCTATGCGGGAGAGTACTTACCTGATTAACAAACTCATCGAACGTTTCTAGAAGCTATTTTAAAATCTTCCAGCGAGTGTTTTTTGAGTCTTTTACCGAAAAGCGCTTAGGGAAGCGGAACGCGAATCCAGTACCCTGAACCCGTGAACGGTTACAAATATCCATCACATTTATTCTTATATTTACCATGTTACGGCCTGTATATTCACCTTTCGCCGCACTTCATCGCTTGACATAAAACCCTCTCTTTTGTAATCTTCGGTTGAAAAATGTTAAGTTTTTTATTTTACTTTACAAGCGTTATAAGATCTCAACCAAGGAACTTGGATAGTGACTGACTCATCACCTCTATATAATAGCCGAATCATAAAAACTTTTTTAGAATACCTCAGGAAATATTATCCAAATTTGGATATCGATTCTGTCTTAGGGTATGCGGAAATGACCAAGTATGAGGTGGAAGACCCTGCACACTGGTTCAGTCAGTCTCAGACAGATCGTTTTCATGAAGTTCTGGTTAAAAAAACAGGAAATCCCAATATTGCAAGAGAGGCTGGACGTTATACAACTTCATACAAGGGAATGGGTCCCATAAAACAATACACATTAGGATTAATGAGCCTGACCAGTGTTTATCTGCTGATGGGAAAAGTCTATCCCATCATGAGCCGCGGTGCTACTATTAATGTAAAAAAAATTGGGCACAACAAGGTTGAAATTGTCTCTACACCGAATCCGGGTGTAAATGAAAAACCTTATCAATGTGAGAACCGTCTCGGTGTTTTCGAATCCCTGGCAAAGTTGTTCACCGATCGTCTCGCCGATGTTGAACATCCTTTGTGTTTTCATAAAGGTGATAAAGTTTGCAGTTACCTCATTAGATGGGAAAAAACAACTTCGCTCATCTGGAAACGGGTACGAAATTATTCTCTTCTGATTAGTATTGCTATTTGTCCGGCTCTTTTCTTTGCCTTGCCCCGCACAGCCTGGACATTCCTTGTTTTTTTCTGTTCGCTTACAACCATCGCCCTTGCATTATTTTCCGAAAATCTCGAAAAAAAAGAATTGGCCAAAACCGTTGAAACCCAGGGTAATGTAGCACAGGATCTTTTGGATGAGATGAATATTCGCCATAATAATGCTCTGCTTATTCAGGAGATCGGCAAGGCTACCTCTTCGATTATAAATGTCGATCAACTCATAAATACTTTAATAAGTATTATGAAGGTACACATAGACTTTGACCGCGGCATGATCATGATTGCAAACAGCGATAAAACTCGACTCCTTTACGCCGCTGGATACGGTTACAACAATGGAATAGAGGAACTCTTGAAACAAACCGAGTTTCATCTCGATAAACCTGGGTCAAAAGGAACATTCGTAGAAGCATTTAGAGATCAAAAAAACATTCTAATAAACGATATTGCAGAAATTGAAAAAAAACTCTCAAAAAGAAGTCTTGCATTTGCTAAAAAAATGGGTGTACAGGCACTTATATGCGTACCCATTGTTTTTGAAAAAGAATCACTCGGCATATTGGCTGTAGATAATATCAGGTCAAAAAGACCACTTACGAAAAGTGATATGAATTTCATGATGGGTATTGCCTCACAAACAGCCATCAGTATCACAAACGCCATGTCATTTCAAAAAGTTCAGGAGAGTGAAAAAAAGTATCGTGATCTCGTCGAAAATGCGAACAGCATTATCATGCGACAAGACATAAAGGGAAATATCACTTTTTTTAACGAATTTGCACAAAAATTTTTTAATTATACTGAACATGAAATCCTCGGGAGAAGCGTACTCGGTACGATCTTTCAGAATACAGAATCAACAAAGAATCATCTTGATAGACGATTAGCGCTTCTTAAGCACAACCCTGAGCAGCCAATTATTAATGAAAGCGAAAGTATGCTCAGAAACGGCACAAAAGTATGGATTGCATGGACTTACAAACCCATATTCGATAATGACGGAAATTTTAAGGAAATTCTTTGCATCGGTAACGATATAACAGAACTTAAACATGCGGAACTGGAGAAAAGGGATTTGGAAGTCCGGCTCCAAAGAGCACAAAAAATGGAGGCCCTTGGAACTCTCGCAGGCGGTGTAGCACACGATCTAAACAATATCCTCTCCGGCATTGTAAGTTACCCTGAGCTGTTATTAATGGATATCCCTTTGGACAGCCCTCAAAGAAAACCTATATTAACGATACAAAAGTCGGGGGAAAGGGCTGCCGCTATTGTTCAGGATTTGTTGACTTTGGCAAGAAGAGGCGTTGTCACTACTAACGTATTAAATTTAAATAGTATTATTTCTGAATATTTAAAAAGCCCTGAATATGAAAATCTAAAAATATATCATCCAAATGTTCATTTAAAAACCGCTTTTGAACCAAACCTGCTGAATATTTTAGGCTCTCCTGTGCATCTGTCTAAAACGGTGATGAATTTAGTCAGTAATGCTTTAGAGGCAATTTCCGATAGTGGTGAAATAATTATATCGACAGAAAACCGGTATGTTGATAAATCGTTAGATGGTTATGAAAAAATAAAAGAGGGGGATTATATTACTCTAAGTGTTAGTGATACAGGTATTGGTATTCCTACAGAAAATTTAGAAAGGATATTTGAACCGTTTTATACGAAAAAGGTAATGGGAAAAAGCGGAACAGGATTGGGCATGGCCGTTGTTTGGGGAACCGTAAAAGACCATAATGGATATATTGATGTAAAAAGTACTGAAGGACAGGGGGCTGAATTTACAGTCTATTTTCCAGTAGTCAGACAAGAACTGGCCATGGATAAGCCCATATCATCCATTACGGATATAATGGGCAACGGTGAATCGATTTTAATCGTTGATGATGTGAAAGATCAGAGAGAGATTGCATCTGAAATGCTAAAAAAATTGGGATATTCTGTTCTATCTGCCTCAAACGGTGAAGAAGCTGTTGATTACATAAAGAATAATTCAGCAAACCTGATAGTGTTAGATATGATTATGGAGCCGGGCATGGACGGACTTGATACATACAAAAAAATTCTCGAAATAAATCCGGACCAGAAAGCAATAATCACAAGCGGTTATTCTGAGACAGATCGTGTCAAAGAGGCTCAAAAATTGGGCGCAACATCATATGTAAAAAAGCCATATTTACTTAAAAAAATTGGACGGGTTGTAAAGACCGAACTTGATAGATAGAATCAGGAGTTTCAGATATGCATCCCCCTGAATATTTTATGGAAAGCCGCGAAGAGACGCTTCGTCTCGAAATGAAAATAGACGGTATGACTTTGAAAAAGCAGGCCCGATGGGCCGGTATAAAGCCGGGGATGCAAGTAGCCGATTTGGGGTGTGGTTCCGGCAAAACCACCTTTTTACTGCACAAACTGGTTCAACCGAACGGTAAAGTAGTCGGGGTCGATAGCTATAAAGAAAGAATCGAATACGCAAAAAAGAGTTACAGCAAAAAAGGCATAGAATTTGTACACAAGGATATACGTGAACCTTTAGATGGTATAGGAATGTTCGATTTTATTTGGGTACGTTTTGTCCTTGAATACTATCGATCAAAAAGTTTTGATATCGTCAAGAATATAACCCGTATTCTGAAACCAGGAGGAATTGTCTGCCTGATAGATCTGGACTATAACTGCTTGAGACATTTCGGGCTCTCTAATAGGCTTAAAGGAGCAATTTACGGAATAATAAAAGCTCTGGAAAAAAATGCTGACTTTGACCCCTACGTTGGAATAAAACTTTATTCTTTCCTTTATGACCTCGGTTACCAGGAGATAGATGTAAACCTATCACCACATCACCTGATTTTTGGGGAAGCAAAGGAAAAAGAAACTTTTAACTGGACGAAAAAGGTTGAAGTTGCTGCAAAAAAGTCAGGATACCCGTTTGAGGAATACAAAGGAGGATATGAAGGGTTTTTTGAAGAATTTAAGCAATTTTTTTCCGATCCAAGAAGATTTACCTATACCCCCATAATCTCCTGCAGGGGATGCAAGCCTGTAACTTGTTCGCATCTGTAAAAATCCTGCCAAAAACAATCTCGCCGAAGGAGGACGGACAACATGAACAAACAACGCAAAGAATTAGAAACCGTACGTTCCGACGCCAAAGAGATATTTGCGGGCTGCCTCACGGCTGTGGACCCATACAAGGCGGTGAAACGTTTTGTTCACGTTCAGGGGGACAGGCTTATTGTGGGAATGGAAGGAGGGCCTGAAACCGAACTTGACCTGGCCGAATTCAATCGCATCTCCCTCGTGGGTGCGGGAAAAGCCACTGCCCCCATGGCCGCGGCCATTGAAGAGCTATTCGGAGAAAGGATTCAGAAAGGGCTGATCAATGTTAAATACGGCTTTACGCAAGAGCTGGCATTTACTGAAATCACCGAGGCCGGTCACCCTGTACCGGATGAAAACGGCGTAAAAGGGACCGGAAAGATTCTTGATTTCTTGCAAAGCGCCGGGGAAAAGGACCTGATTTTTTCTCTCATATCCGGCGGGGGATCCGCCCTGCTCCCTTTCGCCGTGGGAAATATCACACTCTCGGACAAGCAGGAAATTACCCGGGAATTACTGGCGTGCGGGGCCAGCATTGATGAGATAAATGCTGTCAGAAAGCATATATCTTTTTCCAAGGGCGGACAGATGGCAAGAGCGGCTTTTCCTGCCACCATTATCAACTTGATGCTCTCAGACGTGGTGGGAGATAAGATTGACGTGATTGCCTCAGGACCCTTTGTGCCTGACAGTGCTACATTCAAGGATGTTTGGGGAGTCTTCAATAAATATAATTTGCAGGACATCCCCCCTGCCATTCATGAACACATGAAGGCGGGCCTGAACGGGCAAATTTCCGAAACACCCAAAAAGAATGATAAGATATTCAATCGCGTCTTTAATTTTATCGTGGGGAGCAATATATTAGCGCTGGAATCAGCAAGTGCAACAGCCAAAAAGCTCGGATATGAAACACTTATCCTTTCCTCCATGGTTGAAGGAGAAACAAGAGAAGTGGCGCGCGTTCACACCGCCATGGCAAAGGAGATTGTTAAAACCGGCAGACCGATTCCTGCGCCGGCATGTATTATTTCAGGAGGTGAAACCACTGTAACGATCCGGGGGGATGGTCTTGGAGGAAGGAACCAGGAATTCTGCCTGGCTGCATGCATGGATCTTGTAGAGCTTCCGCCTCGAGTTGTCATACTGAGCGGCGGCACGGATGGAAATGACGGCCCCACAGACGCAGCAGGCGCCCTGGTTGATCCTTTCACGGTAACACGAGGAAAAGATGCGGGGATGGAGGCCACCGAGTTTCTGTACAGAAACGATGCGTATCACTTCTTTGAAAAAACCGAAGATCTTCTCATGACCGGCCCTACGAATACGAATGTAATGGATGTCAGGCTCGTGTTGGTGGGCTGAATAAGGCTTGGCCTCAATTGGCCTCCGGCCAGTATTCCATTCCGATGGCACAAAGAGGTTGCCATTAAAAGACTATTGATTTCATATAGTTGTAGAAATTC
>JAYEFV010000318.1:0-2708 GCA_034658755.1 Thermodesulfobacteriota bacterium
AAATTTGATCGGTAGTCGATATGGTGAAAAAACTTCCTGTGAGAGGAATAAAGCGAATCCTTCGCTTTGATTTCCCCAAAAAAGCATTTCCCTAAACAAGTTGTGCGCTGGTTCTAAAAAATCGCAGATGTTTTGTTTGGGGATTTTCATCGTGATTAAGGTCTTTTCGGCTTCTCGAAGCAGGTTTTTAAATCTAATTTGATTCTTTTGCCTTTCTATTGGTGTACGGTGCGTGGGCATAAAGATGGAAACACATACCCCTTTTTGCTTTTTCATTAATTTTTTTAATGATTCGTGGCTAAATAGCTCCATCCAAGGAATTTTCCTTTCGGCTTTTTATGCATATTTTAATAAGCACCTAAAACGACCGTAATTTCTCCCAAAAATTCTTTACTTATGAGTTGTTATGGCAGTCAAGAGTTCCATGCCCTTCAGGAGGATGTAGGGGAATTCATTACAGACAAGCAGAAGTTCTTTATTCTAATCCGAATGGCACGTTTTTCATTATGATTTTTATTGGTTAGGATGGCACTGCTTGCATGTTCTGGGTGCGGCGCCCTTGTCTTTGGATTTCAGCTTCATCTTTTTGTTAAACAGCTTATGGCAGCCCTTGCAATTATAATGGATGGCATTGGCGTGGTATTCGAGCTTTTGTTCCTTGGTCAACCCTTTTGCCTTTTTTCCCCGAATATATCCAGGTTTTTTGTGGCACTCGACGCAATTCTGAACATCGTCTCCTTCTTTGAGTTCCTTGAGCGGTTTGTTGTCATCATCATGGTGACATTCACCGCAGCCGTTTTTGAAAAGGTCAGGATTTTTCGCTGCGTATTCAGTCGCATGCTTTTTATGTGTCAATACGGGTATACTCTTTTTATGTTCGGCATATGCCTGGTTTTCCATCCTGATCTCATCTTTCACTTCTGTTCCGGCATATAAACCGTCAGAAGCAAGAAGGAAAGTAGCTCCAACAAACATTACAATTAACAGAATCCTTTTCTTCATATACATCCTTTTCCTCCTTTAATGTTCTACCTTAAGGTTCTTTTTTCGCTTACCTCAATCCGCTTCACATGACCTTCACTGTCTCCGGCATCTGTTTCAGCAGCGCAGATTGCGACTGTTAGCAGGGCTTCTTGGAGAGTCAATGTTTCTTTGTTTTCATATTCTAACCATTCCGGTAGGTTCATTTTAGACCTCCTCCTTATTATCGATGTCGTCACTATAATCAATAGCTTAATAAATCTAATCGCTCGTGTATATAGGGGAAATTATGTATTTCAACGATACTGCACAAGTATTTCAAAAAAAATTATACGATCCTCTAAATCGATGATCACATAATTGCATCTGGTGGATTCAGGCACCCTATAGTGAGGGGCTGAGGCCGGAGTGTCGAAGGTGTTTGCTGTTTTTTCAAGAGTTTTACCGAGCTTCGGAAGCTGTTCCATATCGTCGTGGATGGTCCTTTACGTATGCAAATTTTTGGTTTTACACATCCGCTTGTAAAAGCGAGGCGTAGATCCTGCTTGTACGCGGCGGTGGGGAGCTTCATTTCTCTTAAGCTTTGACTATCTCTCCCCCCTGGTCTTTTAGCATAACGGTAACGATTTCTTTTTTATGCTTGGATTCGGCAGCTCTTATTTTTTCATGAATCATTTCCAAAGCAGTATCGTTAATCGATTTGTTGTTGGCAGATGCTATGGCTTCTAATTTATTATAAAATTTTATCGGTATCTTGAGTGTTAACATCATAAATTGATCCATCATCTTATCACCATCCTTGACAATCTTGTTTGCTATAACATTATTGAATCAGCCTAACGGCTGTTCCGGTTATATTGATTTTTGTCATTATGGCGACTACCTTACCTCCCTCCGTATCGTAGTCGAAATTACTATACACCCGCGCGCCGATTACAGCATCCGCCCCTAACAAATAAGCTTGTTTCTTTAACTTGAAAAGTGCCAGCTCCATACACTCTCTATTGTCTTTTTCGGCAATTTCCTTTTCATTTTTACCAATATCTGCATTATACTTATATTCCTGAACTGATATGACATCTATATATCCACCAATCCTTTTAACTTCAACGTTGTCTGTTGTTGTTACGATAATGTGTTTCGTATCATCTTCGGTAATCACTTCTAATTCTTTCTCAATATATTCTCTTTCCTTTATTTTTTCGCGTTCTTCTAATTTTCCTTTTTGTTTTTTATCTTTTTCCTCTTGTTTAACCTGTTTGGCACAATTCACACAGTAGGTGATATATTTTATGGTTTCGGTCTTTGTTTTTTCAACTTCGTGATCACATCTTGCGCATTTTACTTTATCCATTATCTGCCTCCTTCATCATATTCATTTTAACTTTAAAATATTCGAGCTGCTTTTTATATTTTTTGATAGACAGCTTCAACAGTAGATTCTCCCTTTCTATATTGCGGATGTATTCTTTGGTCCAATTAGACCAGGATACCATCGAGTCGAGATCAGCGCCAAAAGGCTCCTCTGGATTGAATTCAGGGCAGTTGTTAATGCCATCGACGCTCAAGTCTACATTTACGAACTTGTTTAACCAGTCTGCCGTGTTAACCCAATCCGGTGCCAAAAGCACCTTTTTGTCTTTTACACTGTTTCCGATGTCAACCACCAGGTAGCGGATGGCCCAGATGTTATCGTCAACAATAAAATCGTTTACGCTACCGACTTT
>JAYEFV010000319.1:0-2708 GCA_034658755.1 Thermodesulfobacteriota bacterium
GTTTTCCAAAATTTAAAACTTAAAAAAAAAGACAAATCGACCGATGATAGGACTATAGGTGTATATTAAGTTGGAGAATATTTTTTCGTTTAAACCTTATCGAGATAACCGTAACTATGGCAACAGCACAAACATTATTTAAAAAATTTATTATCGCTAAAACCCTGCCTCATGTTGCAATACGTCTGACCAAACTGATTTCTGATGAAAACAGCACCATGCAGGATTTTGAAAATATGATGAAGATGGATCCCACACTGGTTTTGCGCCTGCTGCGCGTAGTCAACAGCTCCTATTATGCATTGCGGCAAAAAGTCGACAGTATCTCCAGAGCCGTTGTAGTCATCGGTATGAATAACCTGCGCAACATGATTGTTATAGAAGCTCTTAAGGATATATTCAAGGAAAGTCAGGAGGAAAGTGACTTTTCCAGAAACCGGTTGTGGCTTCATTGTGCTGCGGTCAGTATTTGCAGTCAAATGATTTCAGAGCGAATTTTTGGGCAAAACGGTGAAGATGCTTTCTTATGCGGAATTCTCCATGACATTGGAATGATAGTTGAAGATCAGACTGCACACGATTTATTTAACAATACTTGTAAGGCCTATGCACAGGACTCCAGACACATTATCGATCATGAGAAAGAAATTATCGGTACCGACCACTGTGAGTTAGGACACCTTTTAGCTAAAGACTGGAAACTACCTCTTGAAGTACAGGAAGGAATTAAGCAACACCATAAAGCTCTCAAAAATGTCTCCCCTTCAAGCATTACCGGAATAATACAGATATCAGAATATATTGTTTCTAAATTGGACTATACTGCCATGCCTGGAATGAATACAGTGCTTTCATCCCCTTTGGCTGCCCATATTCGTGAAAATGTTGAGGAATATAAAGCTCTGGTCAAAGATCTGCCTGATGAAATGTCAAAAGCCAGCGATCTTTATGAATCTTAAAAAGAGTAAAGTTGATGGATATTATAGGAAATATCTTCAGTGAATTTGAAGACCAGAATACAGAATCAAAAAAACTTCTTTCAATGCTAAAAGAACGAATGCCGGAGGGGTGTTTTGAGCTTACTTTAAATCATAAAAGGGATGTTTCTTTAGGAGACAACCTGAATTTGTCACGCAAAGTCCGAGATAAAATTGTCAATCGTACTAAAAAGGAAAACGGCATAACCCATATGGATTTGCCCGACGGACTTTTGGTTTATTTGACCGCTATCAATGAATTAGATGCGATATTGGCTTTTACGTTATCAAAACAGACTCCTGACTCATCTATGAAACAATATGGAACTGCCATTGTCCAATTATGCATTGAACTGTTTCTTTCCCAAAATGCTCTTTGTGAAGAGAAAGAGTGTATCAAAACCCAAAGAAAACAATACAACCGCAAACTCGGTGTGTTAGAAAAGAAATATCAGGAAATCCTGGAGGAAAATCAAAGCGGGTATCAGATCATTCAAAAACAGCAAGAAGATTATTCAAGAACTTTGAAATCTGAGATTGCACGGCAAACAGCCGGGCTCCAGGAGACCAATGTGAGTCTGAAGCAAGCACGCGAAGCCGCAAAAAACGCTAATAAAGCCAAGAGCCAATTTCTTGCCAACATGAGCCACGAAATCCGCACTCCCATGAACGGAATCATAGGATTTACCGAAATGCTCTTTGATACTGATCTTAACGAAAATCAGAGAGATTACTTAGAGACGATAAAGAGGAGTGGGGATGGTCTATTATCTTTAATCAACGATATTCTCGATTTTTCCAAGATCGAAGCCGGAAAACTCGATCTTGAAAAAGCAGACTTTGATCTGGAACTTGTTGCATATGATGTCTGTGAACTAATCCTTCCAAAAGTTCATTCAAAACCTATTGAGGTTCTCTGCAATATCGACAATAACCTTCCTGCACTTGTCAGAGGAGATCCATTGCGAATTCGGCAGATCCTGACCAACCTGATGGGTAATGCAGCCAAGTTTACCGAATCAGGAGAAATTGAGCTTTTTTTGGATGTTGAAGATAAAAATGAGACCCAGGTAAAGCTTCATGCAAAGGTAAAGGACACCGGTATCGGCATAGCCAAAGATAAGTTATCCACCATTTTTTCACCGTTCCTCCAGGCTGACGGATCCACATCAAGAAAATATGGCGGTACAGGGCTGGGTCTTTCAATATGCAAGCAAATTGCAAATATGATGCATGGCGATGCCTGGGTAGAAAGCCCTGTCAATTGTCAATTGAAAATTGAAAATTGTCGATTTAAAAATAATATCAAACTCCAAAATAATCGTCAATCGTCAATCGTCAATCGTCAATGTAAGGGGGGTCCTGGAAGCACATTTCACTTTACTGCTTGGCTTGGTAAAGCTGAAGGTAACAAAGCCCGAAGATCCGCGCCGTTGTCACTCTCCGGTAAGAAGGTGCTTGTTTTTGACGACAACGCGGCTGCTGTAAACATATTGAGCCATATGTTGACATCGGCGGGAATGAATGTAACTGCGCTGAAAAAAAGCAACCATATCATACCAACACTTCAGAAGGCTATAGAAACCGAAAATCCGTTTGATTGTTGTATGTTAGGTATTCAAATTTCCGGCATCAGCGGCTATGAAGTGGCAAAGCAAATTCGCAATGTTAAATCCCCAGTCAAAGATCTAAAATTTGCACCTCCGAATGTTGAAATACAACATATTCATT
>JAYEFV010000320.1:0-2704 GCA_034658755.1 Thermodesulfobacteriota bacterium
TGACAAGCCCCGACGGCAAAGCGGTATCTGTTGTGAATCTATCGTCCGGTGACAAGGTTCTGGTGGCCATGGAAGAGGGTGGAAGGCATTTTGGTATTAAGATAGAAGAATCTATCACGGAAAAATAATGAAAGAAATAAAACCACAGAAAATAAATAATTGTGAGGTTACCGTCCCGGGTTCAAAGAGCTACACTCACAGGATCCTCATTGCCGCAGCCCTGTCAGATGGTATTTGCACTATTCATAACGGACTTAAAAGCGAAGATACACTCCTTACCCTGGGCGCTTTACGGAAAATGGGTATAACCATTGATGTAACGGATGACATATTTGTGGTGCATGGCGCAAAAGGAGCCTTTAAGCCCTGCATTGATCCGGTGTATCTTGGAAATTCCGGGACTTCAATGCGTCTTTTAACAGCTATAGCGGCTTTGGGACAAGGGGGCTATACCTTGACAGGAACAGAGCGCATGGGAGAGCGGCCCATTCAGGATCTGCTGGACGGCTTGAGCCAGATTGGGGTGAAGGCTCGTTCTGTAAATGACAATGGATGTCCTCCTATTGAGATAAAAGGGGACAAAGTTACCGGCGGCAGGGTTGATCTGAAGTGCGGTGTAAGCAGTCAGTTCCTGTCTGCACTGCTTCTTATTGCGCCTTGCACCAAAAAAGGAATTGAAATAAATGTTACCCAGGGGCCGGTATCAAGGCCCTATGTGGATATGACTGTGGATGTTATGGAAGAATTCGGGGTTGCGGTTCATCGTGACGGTTACGACCGCTTCAGTATCCCCGGGGGACAGACATACCGGGCAGGATCATATGTTGTGGAACCAGATTGCTCCCAGGCAGGATATTTCTGGGCTGCCGCCGCAATATCCGGTGTAAAAATTAAGGTTAAGGGAACGACAATAAATACGCGACAAGGCGATGTTCGTTTTGCGGAACTTTTTGAAAAAATGGGGTGTAAAATTATATATGAAAAGGACGGTATTACCGTATCCGGCAGACCCCTTTCGGCGATAACGGCGGATATGGCCGATATGCCGGACATGGTTCCCACCCTGGCCGTAGTTGCGTCATTTGCAAAAGGAACCACTGTGATTAAAAATGTGGCGCACCTCAAAGCAAAAGAGAGTGATCGTTTGGGTTCCGTGGTTCAAGAGCTTTCAAAAATAGGAATCCAAGCAAGCTGCAGCCACACCGGTATGATGATCACGGGCGGTACGCCACAAGGTTCTGAGATTGACACCTATGGGGATCATCGCATGGCCATGAGTTTTGCGCTTGTGGGCCTAAAAGTCCCAGGAATTATTATCATAGATGAAACATGTGTTGAAAAGTCGTTTCCGAATTTCTGGGATGTGTTTCAGGAGCTGTATCAGTGAATAATTGAATATTGTGCTTTTTGTAGCAAAACTTTTATAATTTTGCCACTAAGACACCAAGGCACGAAGAAAGATTAATAAATTTATCCTTTGTGTCTTTGTGCCTTGGTGGCAATTCTTTCTCTCCGAGCCGTAGGATCTCCGAGCCGTAGGCCGGTTTATCCGGGTTAGGAAATAAACAGGGAAACAAAAATGCCGGGGAACACATTCGGAGCATTGTTAAAAATAACCACGTGGGGTGAGTCCCACGGAAAAGGGCTTGGCGTTGTCATTGACGGTTGTCCGCCTAACATACCCTTTGATGAGAGCATGATCCAATCCATGTTAAACCGAAGGCGGCCGGGAAAATCAACGGCAAGCACTACCCGGAAGGAGCCTGATCAGGCGATGATTATGTCCGGTGTTTTTGATAATATGACAACCGGTACGCCTATTATGATCATGGTGTGCAACAAAGACGCAGATTCCAAGGCGTATGAGCCGTATGCAGATCTTTTTCGACCGGGGCATGGGGATATAACTTACATGGCCAAATACGGCATACGGGATTGGCGCGGGGGAGGGCGGGCATCTGCACGGGAAACCGTGGCCAGAGTGGCGGCCGGTGCTGTGGCAAAGGCAATTCTTGATAGAGAAAACATTGAGGTTTTTGCATATACAATGCATCTCGGTGGTATACGGGCAAAAAAGTGTGATCTGGATGTGATTGAAAAAAACATGTTCTATTGTCCGGATATGGAAGCCGCTGAAAAGATGCAAGAACGTGTTTTGCAGGTAAAAAAAATGGGAGATTCAATCGGCGGTATCGTGGAGATTCTGGCAAGAGGAGTTCCTCCCGGATTAGGAGATCCGGTATTTGATAAAATCGATGCAGATCTGGCAAAAGCGCTTATGAGTATCGGTGCGGTCAAGGGGGTTGAGATCGGCTCTGGATTTGAAGCTGCGGCCAAGCCGGGTTCTGAAAACAATGATCCAATAACTCCTCAGGGCTTTTCCAGCAACAACGCCGGCGGTATTTTAGCCGGGATATCCAACGGAGATGATATCGTGATTCGAGTTGCCGTAAAACCGATTCCTTCCATTTTAATCGAGCAAAAAACAATTGACGCGTCACGGAAGCCTGCCACAATTTCAACCCGAGGCCGTCATGATGTTTCGGCCATACCCCGTATCAATGTGGTCTGCGAGGCCATGGTCTATCTTGTTCTTGCGGATCATTTATTAAGGCAACGGGCAATTCAATAGGCCGGATATTGCCGAATACACCAGGTCCGGTTTAGGTCCAGGGTAAACGCATTTGAATCCCAATACAGGGAG
>JAYEFV010000321.1:0-2699 GCA_034658755.1 Thermodesulfobacteriota bacterium
CAAAGATTGCATCCTTCGAACGACCAAAGGACCACTGACAACTGGCATTTTTGCTACTTATACACCAGATCACCAAAATACGGAAAGTTCATGGTGTTCACAATATGCTTGATGCCCACCTTGTTTTTACCAGCATAGGAATGGTTCTGCCAGTGAAACGGCACAAACGCCGCGTCATCGTACAGAATTTTTTCAATTTCCTGCAGAATCGCTGTCCGCTTTTTCAGATCGGTTTCGGTCTGGGCTGCCATGGTCAATTCATCGATCTTGGGATTGCAATAATTTCCGCTGTTATACTGTCCATAACCGGTTTCCTTGTTCGGGCACATCATTAAAAACTCACTGAAATTACCGGAATCTTCCGTGTCCGAGTGCCAGCCGATCAATTGTATATCGGCCACCTGGGCATCAAACTCATCCCAGTACTGGGCCTTGGGCATTGTCTGAAGGTTCACCTTGATTTTAATCTTGGACAGCATGGCGACCACGGCCTCGGCAATCTTTTCGTCGTTTACATAGCGGTTGTTCGGGGCGATCATGGTGCACTCAAAGCCGTTTTCCAGCCCGGCTTCTTTCATCAGGGCCTTGGCCTTTTTCAGATCATAGCGGGGAACCAGTGCCGGATCGTACCCCATATAACCTTTGGGACCCTGTTGACCGGCCGTGGTGGCAGTGCCTTTCATGATCTTTTTGACAATGCCTTTATTATTGATGGCGTGGACAATGGCCTGGCGTACGTGTACATCCTTGAACTCTGCGCGCCGTTTTTGGTTCAACTGAATGGTGATAATCCGGCCACCGGAATAGGTTACCATTTTGACTTTTTTATCACTGCGGATTCTCTGAAAATCCTGCGGCGGCACCGGTGAGATAAAATCCACGTCCCCGGAGAGCAGCGCTGCCACCCGTGTGGCATCTTCCTTGATCTGGTTCAGAATGATCTTATCCACATTGCCGGGGGAATTCTTGTCCCAGTAATCGGCGAATCTTTCAAAAACATACTTCGCCCCTTGTTCCCATTCGGCAACCTTATAAGCACCTGTGCCGGACTCATTTTTAAGCGCAAAGGAAGGGCCGATCTTTACGACAGCGTCTTTGGGCTGGCCGGTTTCATCCTTGCCAGAGTAAAACTTGCTGTCTAAGGGAAAGATATAGGTGGCCATGTTTATAAGGAGTGCGTAAGGTTTCTTGGTCTTGATATCAACCGTGTAATCATCAACGATATGGCAGCCGTCAAATGGTTCAAAAAGTCCTTTAAAATCCGGGCTTTCATAAAAGCGATTAAAGGTAAATTGCACGTCTTTGGCGGTAAATGGGTTACCACTGTGGAATTTGACTCCTTTTCGCAAATAAAAGCGCATGGTTAAGGCATCTATGCGCTCCCACTTTTCGGCCAGGCGTGGTTCAAAACTCATATCCTGGGCATAGCGCACGAGGGGATCAAAGACCCAGTGTGAAAACTGGAGCATTCCACCTGACAACTGTACCTGGGGATCCTGTGATACGGGACCTGCATCCAGGCCCACTTTCAGTGTTTTGGCTCCTGCTACTGCCCCCAAAGAAAATAAAAACAAGACAGTTAAACAAAGTACGAACAATTTTTTCATAATAGCCTCCTTTTTTGGTTTATGTTTTCTGTTAGTCCTTAACCCGGACAAACAGTAAATCCAGTACACGAAATACAAAACAAATTGTTATAAGTTATTGATAAAAACCTCCTTTTTTCGAGAACGAGCATAGGAAGTTTTGGTTTTTGTGTCAAGGGAAAAGGTATCACACAATATGCGTTATTTCAATATTTCCCCATTTATCATTGAGGTATTCTGCCACTAATCGGCGATGACAGTGATCGGGCTTATCCTCACTGCACAATAAGCATCCTCTGCCAAATATATTTTTTGAAAGCTTTTCCTCAACTCGCCTGCTTGACAACAAGGCCATAAAATTCTTTTCATACAAAGCCCAGTCACCCTTATTTTTCTTGTACTCATCCAAAATCTCTTTCGCAGGAGCAAGCTCCGGGATATGCATATAATCAATATCGCATATGGCTTTTAGAAAGTAACTAAGATCGTCCTTTTTTGCAAAGCCTGCAAGCTGTGAAACATTTTTCAGGCGTACATCTATAATGCGTTTCACGCCCCTTTCACATAGCTGTTCAAAAAAGTATTCAGCAGTTTTCTTGGTAAAGCCTATTGTAAAAAGCTGGATTTTATCCATGCAATTCCCGTCCTATCTCGTAACTCAGGTTCTGGGTTCACGGTTCTGGGTTCACGGTTGGTTGCTTTGCGCTCTTCAGATTTCTTCAGATAGGTAATGAATCAACGAACAGGAGCAGTTACGCTCAATGTGTCACCCCTCGTTATCTCAAAACCGTGCAGTTTTCATCAGTTAACCTTGAACCCCTGGCCCAGACCTGGCTTTCCTCTCCCGTTGCGTAGAAACTCCTTGAGTAGAATTCAGTGCGATCGTTTCAAGAATGCATATCAAGTCGCGCCTCCCGATCCCGTCCCGGTCTCGGGACGGGGAGGGCAGGCGTGAACCATTGAACTTTGAACCCGAGTATTTACCCAATCACCTCTTTCCATGTTCATTATCAGGATCTTCCGTATGGGCTATTTTCTCGCCCTGAATATCGTATGCGCTCTGGATGATTTCTTCCGTATTCTTAAATAAATTAGTCTCCTGTATTTTCAATA